>JAPLMH010000045.1 GCA_026387135.1 Candidatus Omnitrophota bacterium
GAGCGTTCAGGATGGCGTAAAGAATGCCGAGGCGGCAGGGCTTGACCTTGTGGAGATAGCGCCGACGGCAAATCCTCCGGTCTGCAGGATAATGGACCACTCGAGATTTAAGTATGAGCAGGAGAAGAAAGAGAAAGAGGCCCGCAAGAAACAGAAGGTCGTCCATATAAAAGAGATACGGCTTGGGCCCAAGATAGGCGAGCATGATTATCAATTTAAGGTCAACCATCTTATCGAGTTCCTGAAGAAGGGGGACAAGGTCAAGGTCACCATGATATTCAGAGGCAGAGAGATGGCGCACGTAGATCTTGGACGAAAGATCCTTGAAAAGCTATCAAGCGATATCTCCGGAGTGGGGGAGATCGAAGAGCAGCCAAGGATGGAAGGCCGTTTCATAAATATGATCATAAGAGCGAAGTAAGAACCGATCAACGCAGCTATAACCAGGAGAGAGTATGCCAAAACTTAAGACGAGTAAAAGCGTAAAGAAGAGGATACGGATAAGCAGCACAGGTAAGATAAAACATTTTAAAGCCGGTAAGCGCCATCTTTTGGGCGGCAAGAGCTCGAAGCGCAAGAGACAGCTTGGCAAGCCCGGGTATGTTTCACACGCCGACGCATCGGCAATAAGGTTACTATTGCCGTACGGCGCATAAAAAGAGAGGGGACAAATGAGTAAAGTAAAACACGCAGTTGCCACAAAGAAGCACAGAAAACGGATAATGAACGCGGCCGAAGGCCAGTGGGGCGGCAGACACCGGTTCTATCGCCGGGCCATGGAGTCCGTCAATAAGGGCAGGATGTACGGGTTCAGGGACAGGAAGGCAAAGAAGAGGGATTTCCGTTCGCTATGGATAGTCCGCATCAACGCAGCCTGCAGAGAGCACGAGATATCGTACTCAAGATTCATGAGCGGGCTCAAAAAACTGAAGATACTTATAGACAGAAAGATGCTCGCGGAGCTTGCGGTATCCGATACCAAGGTATTCGGTAAACTCGTGGAGATGGTAAAAGCGTAGGATGAGAGACAAGATAGGAGAGATCGAAAGGATAGCGATCGAAGAGATCGCCCTGGCCTCTGACGCCGATATGCTGGAGAAGGCCAGGGTGAAGTATCT
Organism: Candidatus Omnitrophota bacterium; assembly: GCA_026387135.1. GTDB lineage: Bacteria > Omnitrophota > Gorgyraeia > 2-01-FULL-45-10 > 2-01-FULL-45-10 > 2-01-FULL-45-10. The sequence goes on from JAPLMH010000045.1 coordinate 1,119, forward strand.
CGGGCGAAAGGGCCTGATAACCGAGCTCTTTAAGAATATGGGCTCAGTCTCTCCCGGGGAGAAGGGCGAGATCGGGCAGCTCATAAATTCGTTAAAAAATACCGCCACAAAAGCATTTGATGAGAAAGCCCGGGGCCTTTTGGGCGGACGGGGCACCGGTGCCGGGAAGATAGACGTCACGCTTCCCGGCATTGTCCACGATGTGGGCCATCTTCATCCTATCTCCAAGACCATAGAAGAGATCTCGGGCGTATTCATATCGCTGGGGTTTAAGGTCGTAGAGGGGCCGGAGATAGAGAACGAACACTACAACTTCGAAGCCCTTAACATACCGCTAGAACATCCATCCCGCGACGCATTCGATACGTTCTATCTGGCCGATAAATGGTTATTGCGCAGTCACACCTCGCCCGTTCAGGCGCGCTTCATGGAGAAGAATAAGCCGCCCTTTGCCATAGTCATACCCGGGAAAGTCTACAGGCCCGACGCCACGGACGCTTCCCATTCATTCATGTTCCATCAGGTAGAGGGGTTGGTCGTAGGCGACAATATAAGATTTTCGGATTTAAAAGGCGCTCTTACCCTCTTTGCCAGGCAGATCTTCGGAGAGAAGACCAAGATGCGTTTTCGCCCCTCCTTCTTTCCGTTCACCGAGCCTAGCGCGGAGGTAGACATATCCTGCATTTTATGTTCCGGAAAAGAATTGCGCGACGCCGAGAACGCGGTACATAAATGCAGCCTCTGCGGCGGAAAAGGATGGATAGAGATCCTCGGCGCAGGAATGGTCAACCCTAAAGTATTCAAGAACGTGGGATATGATCCTGAAAAAGTCACAGGGTTTGCCTTTGGGATGGGCGTAGAGAGGATAGCCATCCTAAAATACGGCATTCCTGACATAAGAATGTTTTTTGAGAACGACATAAGATTCCTGAGGCAATTTTAATATGCGCTTATCGTATAACTGGCTGAAAGATTACGTAGATATAAAACTATCGCCCGAGAAGCTCGCCGAGCTCCTCACAATGGCGGGCCTTTGCGTAGATTCAATACATAAAAAAGGCGATGATGCCGTGTTGGAAATAGAGATCACCTCAAACAGGCCCGACTGGCTTTCTTATATCGGCGTCGCCCGGGAAGTTGCTGCTCTAACCGGTAAAAAACTTAAGATCCCATCGGTGTCGACGCTCAGCGCAAAAAAATCAACCGCAAAAATATCTGTGAAGGTCGTAGATAAGAAACTCTGCCCCAGATACACCGCCAGGATCATACGAAATGTTAAGGTCGGAGAATC
>JAPLMH010000162.1 GCA_026387135.1 Candidatus Omnitrophota bacterium
ATAAAAAGAAGAAGGGCTTAATAAGAGAGAGGCTGAAGGATTTCGGAAGGGTGGGCCTTGGCAGTGCCGAAGATATATTCGCGGAGCTCTGTTTCTGCATATTGACGCCGCAATCCAATGCCCGCCAGTGCGATAAGGCTATTCAGGAGCTTAAGAAGAAGAGGTTGCTTTTTAAGGCTCCGGCCGGCGTTATACGGCCTGTCTTAAAGGGCAGGTCGAGATTCCATAACAAAAAAGCCGAATACCTGGTGAACGCGCGCAGGTCTTTCGATAGGAGCGTCCTCTCCGCCGGGAAGATCCTCGATGTGCGTAAAAATATAGTGGATAATATAAAGGGCATCGGATATAAAGAGGCCAGCCATTTTTTGAGGAACATCGGCCTTGGCAAGGACATCGCGATACTCGACAGGCACATACTTAAGAATTTGAAGAGATATGGCGCGATAAAGAGAGTGCCGTCATCCATCTCCGTGAAGTCTTACCTTAATATAGAGGAGAGAGCGCGCCTCTTCGCCAGATCTATCGGCCTGGGTCTTGAGGAGCTCGACCTCTTATTCTGGTCGCGGGAGACGGGTGAGATATTCAAGTGATGGGCTTTGACAGAATATTCTTGACAGGAAATCCGATAAGGGATTATAATTCAAAATTAGATATTCTAAACGAAAAAAAGGAGGAGTAGATGAAGAGAAGTACGATGTTGGTTTTTGCAGTTGCTTTAATGGTAGCATCGCTTGCTGTGGTCGGCTGTAAAGGTAAAGTCGACAAGGAAGCCGATATGGCCAAGCTTGAGACGACTGAGGCGATGGCCCCCGTAGAAGACGTTGTAGTCACGCAGTCGCCCGTTACAGAACCTTCGGCAACACAATCCATGAGCCAGGAGACCATCCCTCCGACCGCGACGGTGCCTCCCGTGGCCAATACTATGACAGCGGCGGGTCTTGATAAGCTCTCCAAGAACAAAGATATACAGACAGCGCTTAAGGCCGCCAACTTTTATACCGGCACCATCGACGGCAAGATAGGCCCAAAGACTAAGAGAGCGATAATGGAGTTCCAGAAAGCAAAAGGCTTGAAGCCTGACGGAAGGGTCGGCCCGAAGACTTGGGCGGAACTCGAAAAATATTTAACAACTCAGCAGCAGTAGAAGGGGGAGCGTCTTTTTATGAAATTATTGAAGTTAACATCTTTCATCGCGTTCGTAGCGGTAGTCTCGCTTTCGCTTACAGGCTGTGGCGTATCCAAGAATAAATATGAGACGCTTCTCAATGAAAAGATGGCGCTTGAGGAGAAACTGGGCCTGCTCACCAGATCGAGAGACGCCTTAAGGAGCGAATATGAAAGCCTCTTAAAAGATAAGATGGACCTGGCATCAAAGGTAGAGACGCTGACGAACGAGAAGAGCGCGCTTAAGGGCGAATACGATAAGATCCTTGATGAAAAGATATCCTTGAAGGCAGCCTATGATAAGGCGTCTCAAGCCCAAGAGATCAAAGCGGCGCCGGCCAAGGTTGTAAAAAAATAGATACGCATAACGTTGACATCCGTATTGTGGTTATGTTAACATCTATAAGTAACGCTCAAGGAGGTGTGTAATGAAGAGATATTTTGTTTGCATAGCGATTATCCTGGCGGTAATGGTCCTGCCGGCAATATCGGCATTTTCTCAAGGCCCCGAGACTCCCGTCAAAGAAGATAAAGCCGTAGCTCCCGCGCCGCAAGCAGCTCAAGCAGTGATGGCTCAAACGCCTCCGGTTGCGCCTGCAGAAGCGGCCGCCAAAACAAACGAGCTTTCCATTTATGGTGAAGTTCAGGCGGTAAATGTTCCTGCTTCTTCGATCTCCGTACAGTACTACGATTATGATAACGACGAAGAGAAGACGCTGGAAGTATCACTCGATAAAGATTCAAAACTGGAAAACGTAAAAGCGATCGGCGAGATCAAGAAGGGCGATTGGGTGGATGTTACGTACGCTGTAACCGCCGGCAAGAATATGGCTAAGATGGTAAGCGTTGAGGTCGAAGAGCCTGCCGCGGAAGAGAACGCTCCGGTAGAGACTGCTGAATAGCAGCAACATAAGGAGTCCGCTTGCGTACAAAAGAGATGAGGCGATTTAATTTTCCTCAAGGATACGGTGACCAGAAGATCGTTATACTGGTGCGGGATCCCTGGTGGATATTTGCATACTGGGAGATACGCCGCGAAAGAGAAGAAGAGATAATAGGTAAGATAAAGACCGACGGCGACTCACCCGTAAAGACGATCCTGCGTGTATACGATGTCACCGATATAAATTTCAACGGAAAGAACGCCCACTCTTATTTTGACATAGAATTAAAAGGCCTCGCCAGCACCTGGTATATCAACGTAGGCTCTCCCGATAAATCCTGGATAGTGGATATAGGCATAGTCACCAAAAAAGGCTCCTTCTATCTCCTCGCCAGATCCAATACTATAAAGACCCCCAGATACGGCATGTCCGATAAGCTGGACGCCGAATGGATGATGCCGGAAGACGACTACTGGAAGATGTTCGGCCTCTCCGGAGGGTTCGGTGTGGGCAAGGGTTCTTTGGAAGTGAGAGAGATGGTGAAGAAGAGGCTCGAGGAGCAGATCACCTCCGCTCAAATATCGAGCGGCGCCTCATTTTACAGAAAGATGCAGGAGAGAAAATTCTGGTTGGTCGTCAATACGGAACTGATAGTATACGGGGCGACCGAGCCGGACGCCAAGCTTACCGTGCAGGGCAAGGAGATAAAGTTACAGCCGGACGGAACATTCACATTAAGGTTCGCTTTGCCGGATGGGAAGCAGGTCATACCGGTTGAAGCTGCCTCCTCGGATGGCATTGACCGCCGTAAGATCACGCCTATAGTCACGAGAAAGACGGAATAGCCCATTATGCCCAAAGGATATCTCTCGATAGTTCTTCACGCGCATCTTCCTTATATCCGCCACCCCGAGCATGAAGATTTTCTGGAGGAGGATTGGCTTTTTGAGGCGATCACAGAGACGTATATACCTTTAATAAAAGCATTCGATGCCCTTGTAAGGGATAATATAGAATTCAGGCTCACCATATCGATCTCTCCCACGCTGATGTCCATGTTCATGGACCAGCATCTCCAGGATAAATATATAAAACATATAGATAAACTTATAGAGCTATCTTTGAAAGAGATAGAACGCACTAAATGGGATCCGGCCTTCAATAAGCTTGCCCATATGTACCACAACACCTTTGTCGAATCTAAGCGCATCTTTGTGGATGAATATAAGAAGGACCTCAACCGGGCGTTCAAGCGTTTTCAGGATCTTGGAAGGCTCGAAGTCATCACATGCTGCGCGACGCACGGTTACCTGCCGCTCATGGAGGTCGAGAGAAAGGCTTCCGTCAGGGCTCAGGTGAAAGTGGCTGCCGATCTTTATCAGAAGGTCTACGGAAGGCGGACTTTAGGTATATGGCTGCCCGAATGCGGATATAATCCGGGTGACGAGGAGATACTTAAGGAAGAGGGCATCAAGTACTTCTTTGTGGATACTCACGGCATCCTTTTCGGCACTCCGCGGCCGAGGTTCGGGGTATTTAATCCTTACATGTGTAAGAACGGCGTCGCGGTATATGGCCGCGATATGGAGACGTCAAAGGCCGTCTGGAGCGCCGTGGAAGGCTATCCCGGAGATTACGCTTACAGGGAATTTTACAGAGATATAGGTTTCGATCTCGAATACGAATATATAAAGCCTTACATAAATCCCGATGGCGTCAGGATAAATACAGGTATAAAATATTACAAGATAACCGGCACCGGAGGCAATAAAGAGCCGTACGATCCGGATGCGGCGAAAGATAAGGCCGCCTACCATGCCGGGAACTTCATGTTCAACAGGGAGAAGCAGATAGAGTTCCTGCAGGGCCAGATGGGCGACAGGCTTCCGATACTAGTCTCTCCTTACGATGCCGAGCTTTACGGTCACTGGTGGTATGAAGGGCCGCAATGGCTCGAATTCCTTGTGCGCAAGATAAGGTACGACCAGAACGCTATCGCTCTTGCCACACCGGGCGACTATCTTAAGATGTACAAAAAATTCCAGGTCCTCGCCCCGGCATATTCGAGCTGGGGATGGAAGGGCTATTCCGAGGTATGGCTCGAAGGCTCCAACGACTGGACCTACCGGCATGTACATAAGATGACCGAGAGGATGGTGGAGGTTGCCAGATCGATCAAACACGCTAAAGGGCTTATGCGGCGCGCCCTGAACCAGATGGCGAGAGAGCTACTTCTGGCGCAATCTAGCGACTGGGCTTTTATAATGAAGACCGGCTCCCATGTGCCTTATGCGGTGGAGCGGCTGAGGGACCATGCTGAGCACTTTACCGAACTATATGAAGAGGTAAAAGAGAACTCCCTCGACGAAGTGTACATTAAAGAGTGTGAAGACAAATACAATATCTTTCCGGATATAGATTACTCCATATACAGCTCTTAAATAATGAACCGCTTTAAAAGACTATCCGTAGCTTTCCTCTGGCACATGCACCAACCGTGCTATAAAGACACCGTCACAGGAAAGTATCTTCTTCCGTGGGTGCGGTTCCACGCCGTTAAAGATTATTTTCCCATGGCCGCTCTTCTTCAGGGCTTCGACAATGTCCGGGCGACGTTCAATCTCGTCCCGTCACTGTTGGAACAGATAAATGACTACGCCCTCAATGACGCGACCGATATATTTTTAGACCTCGCGGCCAAGAAGGCCTCATCACTCACTCTCGACGAGAGGTTGGAGATACTGGAGAACTTCTTCAGGGTCAACTTTAAGCATTTCCTGGAGCCCAACGAGCGGTACCTGGAGCTCCTCATAAAGAAGGGGCTGCACAATACCTCCGATAAGTCGCTAAGAAAAGTGGTGGGAACTTTTTCGGATCAGGAGATGCTGGATTTACAGGTGCTCTTTAATATAGTATGGTTCCATTCGATCAGTATCGATGAGGATATAAATCTGAAAGACCTGGTACACAAGGGATCGTCCTACACCGAAGAGGACAAAGAGTATGTGCTCCTGAAACAGAAGGAGGTGATCTCCCAGGTCATACCTCTTTACAGAAAACTTCAGGACGCCGGTCAGATAGAGATATCGGCAACTCCCTTTTATCATCCCATTACACCGCTCATCTGCGACACATCGATAGCCAGGGTATCAACGCCGGGGATGGAGCTGCCAAAGAGAAGATTCTCTCATCCCGAAGACGCCCGGTGGCATATCGCCGAGGCCGTCAAATATCACCGGGAGCAGTTCGGGGTCGCTCCCCGCGGCATGTGGCCCTCCGAAGGCAGCGTATCCGACGAAGCTCTGGAGATCATGGCCTCGAACGGCATAAAGTGGGCCGCCACGGACGAAGATATACTCTTCAACAGTTTAAAGCTGCCCAGCGACAGGCGCAAAGCGGCTCCGCGGCTGGACAGGCGCATAATATACGAGCCATATAAATTCAAAAGCGGCTCGAACTCCTTATCGCTCATATTCAGGGACAAGAACCTCTCCGATATCATAAGCTTTAATTACAATTCCTGGGAGCAGAGAGCGGCAGCCGACGATCTTATGGGGCACTTCAGGAATATAGCAGCTAATATCAGGCGCGGTACCGATAAACCGCTGGTCACGATAGCGATGGACGGAGAGAACGCGTGGGAATTTTTTGCGGACAACGGCAGGACATTCTTTGAGACACTTTATGAACATCTTGATAATGACGATGAGCTGGAGGCGGTAACGATCAGCGACTATCTGGGCGAAAGAGGCCCCAGGCGCAAGACGCTTAATACCATATTTCCCGCATCATGGATAGATCACAACTTTAAGATATGGATAGGCGAGGAGCAGGACAATGTATCGTGGGATTATCTGTCCGCGGTAAGGAAGGACCTCGTGAAGTACACCAAGGAGTTACAGAAGAGGGGCGAGAGCGACAGCGAAAATTTGCGCAAGGCCTGGAGAGAGTTCTACATAGCCGAAGGCAGCGACTGGAATTGGTGGTACAGCGGAAAGGCGCACGTCGGAGGCGATAATCCTTTCGATAAACTGTACAGGACGCACCTCAAGAACGTCTACAAATACCTGAAAAAGGACGTTCCGGACTTTTTAAAGATTTCTATTGCGTAATTTATTGGAAGTTGTATAATGAAATCCACACGGAAAGGGGGGTATTATTATGGCAAAGATATCAACCATAAAGCTTGGCAGATCTTCAAATCCGTCCATGTCGACCGAAGATTTGAATAAGCTGGTAGCGAAGAAGGCGTATGAGCTTTACGAAAAGAGAGGCCGTAAGGCCGGTCATTCTCTCAACGACTGGTTAGAGGCGGAGAGGATCGTAAAGGGTAAATTCTGCGGTAAATAAGAAGTCTGGCAATCTCAAAAATTAAAAGGCAGGGTGTATTTCACCCTGCCTTTCTTGTTCTTTGGCCGTTCATTTGGTATAATTATATACTAATTATCATGGATAAGTTCCTGCTTTCATTCATACCTATATTCGTGGCGATGGACGCTATAGGGATACTACCTATGTTCATCGGGTTCACCGAACATCTCAAAAAGAGAGAGAAACAGCGCACGATCATCCAATCGATCATCACCGCTTTCGTAATAGGCATAGTATTCCTCTTCCTGGGCAGATGGATATTCAAAATACTCGGCGTGCAGGTATCAGACTTTAAGATCGCCGGCGGCGCCGTGATCCTGGCTATATCGTTGAGGGATCTGTTGCAGCATGAGAAGGCGCGCAGGCTTTCGACCGAGACGATGGGGGCCGTTCCCATCGGCACACCTCTTGTAGTGGGTCCCGCTGTTCTTACCACCATAATAATACTGCTCGATTCCTATGGCCCGTATATGACGGTGCTATCTTTTGTAATAAATCTTATGATAACATGGGTGACATTTCATTACGCTACAGATATATCGAATTTTCTCGGCAAGGCGGGCTCCAAGGCATTTTCGAAGATAGCGAGCCTTCTTCTGGCCGCCATAGCCGTAATGATGATGCGTAAAGGTGTCATCGATACTATCGCGCTCTTCTGCGTGAAGACTTAACGAAAAGAAAGGGAAGGATCTAAAATGGCTTGGTTGTTCATAAAAGGCGGCCCCGTAATGTATCCTATACTGCTGGCCTCGATACTGGGGCTTGCGATAATAATAGAAAAACTATGGGGTCTCTACAGTATAAGGCTCAATGTACAGAAATTCTCCAAAGAGGTCTTCGCGCTTCTTGCGGCAGATGATTTTGAGAAAGCGTTAAAGCTTTGCCAGAAGAGATCGAAGCACCCTATAGCCGTATTGTTCAAGATGGGCATAGAGAAGAGGTCCCTGCCGGTGAATGAGCTCGACAGGCTCCTGGAGAGAGTCGGAAATAGCGAAATGAATAGGCTGGAGAAGCACATCGGAGGCTTAATATCGGTGATAGGCATAGAGCCTCTTCTCGGATTTTTGGGCACTATCACAGGACTCATACGCGCATTCATGGCCTGGGAGACTGCCGGCTCAAATATAACTGTATCGGCGCTCGCTTCAGGTATATACGAGGCCATGATCACTACCGCCGCCGGACTTTCGGTAGCCGTGCCATACTACCTTGTCTGTAACTTCATAATCAGCAGAAATAAGTACATCTCATACGAGCTCAGCAACTATTCGATGCAGCTGGTCGAAGTATTGCATGCTAAAAAAGGCAGAGCGTGATAAAGATACGACAGCAGAATAATTATCTCGTCGCTTTAGAGTCCGTAGCCATGACGGATATAGTGATGAATATGTTCATATTCTTCTTCATCTCCTTCTCCATACTCTATACGTTCAATCCTACCAGAGTATCCAAGGTGGATGTGAAACTGCCGAAGGCGTCGAGCGCGGTATCCCTGGAGGGATCCGAAAAGACGATCCTCGCAATAACGAAGGACGGCGAGTACCTTATCAACGACGAGAGGAAAGACGCTAAGAGCCTGAAGGATTATCTGGCCGTCAGAGCCAAAGACGATCCTTCGATGAGCCTGCTCTTAAAAGTGGACAGCCGCACGAAGTTCTCTAACGTGGTGAATGTCCTCGATATGATAAATGAACTGCATATAGAAAGAGTAAGCGTAGCTGCCATAAAGAAATAATAATTGGAGGTCTAACGGGATGAATATAATGATCGTCGGGTGCGGCAGGGTGGGCTCACAGCTGGCGGTACTTCTCTCTCAGGAAGGGCACAACGTAACTATAATCGACAAGAACGTCGATTCCTTCAAGACAAATCTGATGGCGAGTCAGATAGCCAGGAAGATGTTCAAGGTGCCCAGGGTGATAGCGCGCGTTTACGATCCCCAGAGGGCAGATATATACAAAAAATTCGATCTCGACATCATAAGCGGGACTATACTGGTAGCGGCCATGATAAGGGATAAGATAATCGAAAACCGTTTTACGGGCTATCTCGTAGAGACCGGAGAGCTCGGAGTAATAGAGATAATCGCGACCAAAGACCTGGAAGGCAAGCGCGTCAGTGATATGAATATACCGGACGAATTCTCGGTCGTAGTCATAGAGAGGAAGAAGAAGGTCATAATAACCGAGACCTTTACCAAGATAGAGCTGGGCGATAAGATCATGGGGCTCGTCAGGACGACGAGCCTTAAGAAGGTCAAGCAGATATTTAAGCTATAAGCTATAAGAGGAGATCACCTTATGTATATAGTCGTCGTAGGAGCGGGAAGGATAGGATTCCATCTGGCCCAGAAGCTCATACAGGATAAGCATGCCGTTACCGTGATAGAGAAGGACAAGGCCCGCGCCGAAGGCATATCGCAGAATCTCGACGCGATGGTCATACAGGGTGATGGCTGCGAACCCAGATATCTGGAGGACGCTCAAGTGAGGCGGGCCGACGTCATCGCCGCGGTCACCGCGGACGACGAGGATAACCTCATAATATGCCAATTGGCGAAAGAGGTATTTGGCGTCAGGAGAACGGTCGCCAGAGTCAATAACCCGAGAAATGAGCATGTCTTTAGCGAGCTTGGCGTCGACGTTCCGATAAATGCCACCACGATAATCGCGAAGATAATAGAGGAGGAGGTATCATTCGAGGATGTCATAAACCTCATGACATTTAAACGCGGCAAGCTCGCCTTGGTGCGTGTGGATCTCACCAATGATTCTCCGGCTGTCGGCAGATATGTCAAAGATATAAAGATCCCGGAGAACTCCGTGCTCGTTTCTATAGTGAGAGGGGACTCTGTGATAGTCCCCAAGGGAGAGACGGTGCTGCAAAAAGGCGATGACGTCATAGCGCTTACTACGATAGAGAACGAACAGCAGCTTCTCGATCAACTTATGGGTAATGTGGAGTAATGAAGAAGATAAAGATCCCGTTTAAAACTATCTGGAACGCGATTTTGGGCATATCGCTCGAGCTCGTGCTCGTTTACGTATTCATCTTCGCGGGCTTGGCTACATGTTTCATATGGTGGACTCTATCTAAATGATATTAAGACCTCACCTGGAAGATTATAAGATAATAGGGCACTATCTCGGAAAGATCACCATAAGCATAGGCATAGCGATGATTATACCTTTCATCATCGCTATAGCTTATTTCGAATGGCAGTGTGCGGCTGACTTCCTGCTCAGCATGTCTTTCACACTTCTAATAGGCGCGCTCCTATCCATAATATGTCACACAAAGAAAGACCTCGCCACGATGCACGCCATGTCGGTGGCGGCGCTTTCATGGGTGGTCGCCATGTTGGTTTCGGCGGTGCCTTTATACTTTAGCGGACATTATGGTTCATATCTTGACGCCTCTTTTGAGGCGATGAGCGGGTACGCCACCACCGGTCTCTCGCTCGCGGTAGATCTCGATCACATGGCGAATTCCTATAACTTCTGGCGGCATCTCATCATGTTCATGGGCGGCCAGGGGATCGTGGTAATAGCGCTGACATTTCTCGTCAGGGGGACGGCGGGCGCCTTCAGGATGTACGTAGGAGAGGCGCGCGATGAAAAGATAATGCCGAACGTCGTTGAGACGGCGCGCTTCATATGGCTTGTAAGCATGTCTATCTGGTGCTTGGCAGCGGCGCGCTATCTATCGCCGGGATATGGGGAGGTCTGCCGCCATTAAAATCGATATTCGACTCTGTCTGTATATTCATGGCCGCGTTTGATACCGGAGGATTCACGCCGCAGTCGCAGAGCATACTTTTTTATCATAACTTTCCGTTCGAGATAATCACTATATCCGTGATGCTCCTGGGCTCCATAAATTTTGCTCTTCACTACGCGGTCTGGACCGGGAATAGGCGCGAGCTTTACAGAAATATAGAGATAGTAACCCTCTTTATATCTATCATGGTTACACTTTCGATCACGGCGTGGGGTGTGCTCAGAAATTATGTGTACGGCCAGTCGTTACCATTCTCGAGTAAGACATTCTATCATCTCATATCGGGCCACACCGGGACAGGTTTTTCTACTATATATCCGCGTCAATTTGTGAACGAGTGGGGTGCTCTGGCGATGTTCGGCGTGACCCTTGCCATGGCTATAGGCGGCAGCGTCTGCTCTACGACCGGCGCCATCAAGGTATTCAGGATCGGGGTCATATATAAGGCGCTTCGCCAGGACATAAAGAAGCTGCTCATCCCTGAGACGGCGATATTCGTCCAGAAGATACACCACATAAAGGATATAGTGCTCGAAGATAAATATGTGAGGATATCGGCGATCATCCTGATATCGTATGTCAATCTATACATATTCGGCACTATAGCGGGGATGCTTTGCGGGTACTCTTTGAGCGAGGCGTTATTCGAATCCGTATCCGCTGCCGCGAACGTCGGGCTTTCGTGCGGCATCACGTCGCCATCGATGCCGGCCGCGTTGAAGATAGTCTACATATTCCAGATGTGGGCCGGACGTCTAGAATTCATAGCGGTCATGGTGCTGCTGGGCATGGTAATAGCCACTTTAAAGGGGAAGAGATGAGTAAAAGCCGTATTGCGTATAGCGTATTGCGTATAGCGTTTGTTATAGTGGTAGCGATTCTTTTTACCGCGAATTGTTATGCGGTTGTGTGGTCCAGCAATGAATTGATAGAGAAGGCAAAAGAGCTCAATGGGCGTAAACTTAATTACAGAGGCGAACTTGTTACTACCATATTGAACAGAGGCGAATATTCATGGATAAATCTTAGCGACAACTTTAACGCGATCGGCGTATGGTGCAAGAGCTCGCTGCTTACCGGGGTAAAATTCGCCGGCGATTATAAGAACCGCGGAGATACGATAGAAGTTAATGGCATCTTTAACCGCGCATGCTCCATTCATAACGGGGAACTGGATATTCACGCTGATACGGTTAAGATCGTGAAGAAGGGGTACCCTGTAGTAAGGAGAATGGACCTGAAAAGAATAAATTCCGCAGCGGCTTTATTTGTATTTACCATTCTCACGGTCATAGTTTTTAGAAAAAGGCTGTAGATATTCAGGCAGGCATTGACAATCTGACTTTTGTTAGATATACTTACCATATAATATGTCATATATATCAAGAGTAACCTTAACGGCGGCACTGCTCGGCAGCTTCCTTTTTATTTCCCAGATATCCTACGCCCAGGCTCCGCCTCCTCCTCAGAATGCAAGCAGAGCTACAAGAGAGTCGGACCAGTTTGGAGCCGAAAAAGAGCGGCAGGTCCAGAGAGATCTCAGGAAAGCCCCGCGCAAGCCCGCTATGCCAAAATTTGAAGAAGAGAAGCCGAAGCCGGGCGAGCAGAGATTTTATATAAAGACCATAAAATTATTGGGCTGCGAGAGTTTTCCGGCGGAAGATTTTACCCCGCTTATGGAAAAATATGAGAACAAGGAGATAGCGCTCACCGAGCTCAATAACCTCTCCAGAGAGATATCGAGCGAATACTTAAGGCGCGGTATCATAGCCGCGGTCTTTCTCCCTCCGCAGGAGGTGAAGGACCAGTCCGTGACCATGCAGGTCGTGGAGGCGAGGATGGGTGAGGCCCAGGTGCAGAAGGCCCCTTTTTTCGGAAAGAAGATCATCAAGTATTACTGGAGTATCAAGCCGGGGGAGGTCCTTCGATACGACAGGATCTCAAAGAGCGTCCAGATGATGAATAAGAATCCGGACCGCGAGGTTAAGGCGGCGCTTCATGCGGGAGAGAAGCCTGGGACGACAGATATAATATTGACCCCCAAGACACGCTTTCCGATACACGGCCAGTATACATTCGACAAGGAAGGTATAGTGACTACCGGAAAGGCGCGCAACGGCTTCGGAATCCGCGACAATAATCTGCTAGGATACGATGACACTTTAATATCGGGCATATCATACGGCACGAACTTTAACGGCACGTATGCTTATCACTCTATTCCGGTAAGTTCCGAAGGCGCTTCGTTGCTTTACGGCTACAGCTACTCTCTCTCCA
>JAPLMH010000105.1 GCA_026387135.1 Candidatus Omnitrophota bacterium
TTTGCCATCTCGCTTGGCTCCAGTCCGCCCTTCCCTCCATGCTCCAGGAATATGACCAGGGAGATCTTGGCATTATCGAAAGGCGCGAACCCGCAGAACCACGCATGGGTCTTGCCTCCCGGATTCTCCGCAGTGCCCGTCTTCCCCGCTATGGCCACGCCTTCTAATTTAGCGCGTTTGCCGGTGCCGTTCTCCGCGTTAACGACCTTGTACAGCCCGCCCCTTACGGTCTTCATAGCATTATTGCCAAGATCGAGATCGTGGCGTTGGGCCGGGATCACATCAGAAGCGCCTATCCGTTTAACGACATAAGGCTTTACGGCCTTTCCGTTATTTGCCACTATCGATATCATCTCGAGCACCTGTATCGGAGTGGCGAGAATATATCCCTGCCCGATGGCTAAATTGACCGTATCGCCTTCATACCAGCCATCTTTTTTAACGATCCTTTTCCAGGATCTTCCCGGGACAACGCCTTTGGCTTCACCGGGCAGGTCGATGCCGGTGAGCTTGCCGAAACCAAAATTTTTAGCGCCCATTTCTATATTATCTACGCCCAGGGCTCGGCCGGTATTATAAAAAAATACATTGCATGAATTCATCAGCGCGTCTACTACATTCTGCGAGCCGTGGCCGCCCTCCTTCCAGCACGCGAATTTACCGGTGCCCAAAGTGAAATAGCCCGGACAATTGAATCTGGTCTTGCGGTCTATCCTGTTCATATCGAGAGCGGTCGTCGCCATAACTATTTTGAATACAGATCCGGGCTGATAGATGCCGGCTATCGCGCGGTTCAACAACGGATACATGCTCTTATCCCTGATCAGTTTTGTCCTTTTCGTGGAACCTTCAGGACGCACGAATACATTCGGATCGAATCCCGGAGAGCTCGATAGCGCCAGCACCTCACCGGTATTTGGGTCCATAGCTATTATGGCGCCGCGCTTATCTTCAAGCGCCTTATCGCATGCCGACTGCAGATCTATATCTATAGTGAGCTGAAGATCCTTTCCGTTGACCGGCTCTTTCGTGCCGAGCGTCCTGACGTGCCTGCCCCGGTTATCGACCTGTATCTGTATCCCGCCATCGACTCCGGAAAGATAGCTGTCATAATATTTTTCAACGCCGTCGCGCCCTATCAGATCTTTGGCGCGATAGCCGTACTCCTTCATCTTCTCAAGTTCGGCTTCCGAGATCTCGCTCAAATATCCCAGGAGATGGGCGCCTGTAGCTCCATACAGATAATTACGCACGGATCTTGTCTGTATGACAAGTCCTCTGATGTCAAAGCTCTCCTCTTCCAGGATGAACGCTTTATCCCTGTCTATATCGTCCACTATAGTCACCGGGGCATAAGGTCTCCTCGCGGCCTTCTCGATTGCGCGCTCGACATCCTTTCTCTCTATGCCTAACGTATTCACCAAAAGCCTTATCAGCTTCTCCCTGTTCTTAAGTTCCTGATAGACCAGGGCGGCATTAAAAGATATCCTGTCGGAGACCAGCCCAACGCCCTTTCTGTCAAAGATGGCTCCGCGCGGGCCCTCTATGGGTATTATCCTTATAGCATTATCTTTTGAAAGCCCTGAATAGTAGGAATGCCTGATCACCTGGGTATATATTAGCGCTAGCGCAAGCGCGATAAATAGCAGGCGTATGGGAATGGCCAGATACTTTTCTCTCATCATAGATATTCCGCGTTCTCTTTTAAGCGGTATCTCTTGATCAGGACGGGAAAGAGAAGGATCGAGAGCATGGCCGTGTAGAGACTTGAAGGCAGTATGAGTCTATATAGATAATCCTGCAGAGTTACATACTCTATCTTCAATACCGACAATGAGACGAAATAGTGGCTTACCATATAAAGAGCCGAGGAGGCAAAGACCAGCAGGCCTTGCGTAAGTTTAGACTCTTTAAAAAGCTTAGGACTTAAGCCTCCCACGACAAGCCCTGTCAGGGATAAGAGAATTATGTTCGCTCCGAATATATCCAGAGAATATGTGTCTTTCAATAGCCCCGATACAAACCCCGCCTCGGCTCCGATGCCGGGGCCAAAGAAGATGGCGAAGAATACCACCAAAAGGACCAGGAGATCCGGCTTTACGCCCGCCAACTTTATGTGATCGAGAAAGAGGAGCTGTATTAAGAATGCTGTTATCAATATCGTATACAGCGTAACTCTGTTTATTTTATTATACACAAAACCTCTTCAAGTCTGGAGAGGTCCTGGGAGGGCTTAAGGATGGCGTACTTATAAAGGCGCCCCTCCTCCCTGCCCACCTTCTCGATCTCCCCGATAAGTATGCCTTTGGGAAATACGCTGCCGAATCCGGCGGTCATCACCTTGTCGCCCGGCTTGAC
Source organism: Candidatus Omnitrophota bacterium (assembly GCA_026387135.1). Lineage (GTDB taxonomy): Bacteria > Omnitrophota > Gorgyraeia > 2-01-FULL-45-10 > 2-01-FULL-45-10 > 2-01-FULL-45-10. Next base: position 2,359 of record JAPLMH010000105.1, read on the forward strand.
GTCGGAATCGAGCGATATATATATGATCTTGCACCTGCCTCCGGGCGTGCCGGTCAGGATACCACCCTGCCTGTTACGCCTTATAAGTATCCCGACCCTTAAGTTGGGGTCTGTTATCAACAGGGCTTTGCTGGATATCTTACCCGTCTCCACTATCCTGCCGACAAGGCCGCGCGTAGAGATCACGGCCATATTGGTCTTTATCCCGGATGAGGAGCCCTTGTCTATGATGAGTGAATTGGACCAGTTCGAAGGATCGCGACCTATGACTTGAGCGGGTATGCTTGTATACGGGATGAGTTTACGAAAATCGAGGAGGCTTCTTAAGCGCGCATTCTCATCGTTGATGGCCAGAGTCTCCTCCGCCATCCTTGTCAGGAGGTCTACCCTGTCATGCAGGATACTATTCTCTTCTCTGACCGCGGCAAAGGGAGTGACCCTTTCCAACATTCCAAAAAATGAACGTAGACCTTTAAGTATCGGAGTGCTTGTGTCGGTGATATTTATTCTGGCTAAACGCGCTGCGGATGATATCAATACTACGAGGATTAACGTGAAAAGTACCGCGAGGACCTTTATTATTATCTTTTTTTTGTCGGTGATATTTATTCTGGCTAAACGCGCTGCGGATGATATCAATACTACGAGGATTAACGTGAAAAGTACCGCGAGGACCTTTATTATTATCTTTTTTTTTATTGCGCACATCTATTCTGCGACTTAGCGCTTGCGTCTCTGCATCTTAACGATGGCCTTCAATATCTTCTCTTCGTTCAATACTTTACCGGTACCGAGCGCCACCGCCGTAAGCGGGTCCTCGGCCAGATGCGCCGGCAGGCCCGTCTCTTCGGAGAGCAGCTTATCTATGCCTCTTAGCATGGAGCCTCCGCCGCAAAGCACTATCCCTTTTTCTATAAGGTCGGCGGACAGTTCCGGAGGTATTCTTTCAAGCGTTATCCTGACCGCCTCGACTATCTGAGAGACAGGATCGGACATAGACTCTCTTATCAATTAGCTCGTTATGGTGACGCTCTTGGGCAGTACCGCGACCAGATCGCGGCCCCTGACTTCCATCGTGATCTCTTCTTCGAGCGGATAGACCGAACCTATCTTCATCTTTATGTTCTCGGCCGTCCTCTCGCCTATCATCAGATTGTAGTTCTTCTTTAAAGCGTTTATTATAGCCTCGTCCATC
>JAPLMH010000117.1 GCA_026387135.1 Candidatus Omnitrophota bacterium
GCCAATAAAAAGATAGAATTTTGTATGAAATCGATCGTCACGGAGATATTGGGGGATGTAAAGGTCGAAGGCATAAAGGTCAGAAGCGCCGTCTCTCCCGAAGAAAAGGTTATAAAGGCGGATGGCGTCTTTGTGCTTATAGGGCTCTCCCCGAATTCGGATGTCTGTAAGGGGATGGTAAAATTATGCCCGAAAGGCTATATAGAATCCGATGATGATATGCGTACCTCTGTGGGTGGGATATTCGCCTGCGGGGACGTAAGGCGTAAGTCCTTAAGGCAGATAGTCACGGCTGCCGGTGAAGGCGCTACGGCCGCTGTCAGCGCCGAGCACTACGTCGAGAAGTTGAAGGGCACCGAGTACAAATAAAGTGGTGCCGAGGGGCAGAATCGGACTGCCCACGCCTGCGTTTTCAGCGCAGCGCTCTACCACTGAGCTACCTCGGCATCTTCACAAAACTAATGTGAAAAGTAAATTAACATGAAAGTCTCCGGCAGTCAAGAATAATAAAAATACTATGCAAGATAAGATCATCACCCTCAGGACAGGCAAAAAAGGCAAATTGAAGCCCGGGCATCCCTGGATATTCAAGGGCCAGACCTTAAAGACCCCTCCCGGCATAAGGGCCGGCGATATAGTGACTATAGTGGACGGCGCGGGCAAATTTGTAGGACGCGGCTACTATAACCCTGCTTCAGAGATCACCATTCGGCTGCTCACATTTAAAGACGAACCCATAGACGGGACTTTTCTAAAGACTAAAATAGAGGATGCTATAGCGAAGAGGGAGTTTCTCTCGGAGACTACCAATGCCAAGCGCCTCATATTCAGCGAAGCGGACTCACTCCCCGGTCTTATCGTAGATCAATATAACGATACGATCGTATTCCAGATATCCACCCTCGGCATGGAGCGGATGAAAGAAGGCTTCTTGAGGGTGCTGGCAGATATAGTGGATCCCAAATTCATATACGAGAAGAGCGACTCGCCTTTCAGAAAGATAGAGGGGCTAAAGACCATAAAGAAATGGTGTCTCTACGACGGAGAAACAGATATAGAGATATACGAGGGTGATGCAAAGTTCATAGTGGATATAGAGCATGGCCACAAGACCGGCTTCTATCTCGATCAGCGCAGGTCGAGGGCCGCCCTGAAAGAGATCTCAGGCGGTAAAACGGTATTGGATCTCTTCTGTTATACCGGGGGTTTTTCCGTAAATGCCGCATTGGGCGGCGCGAAAAAGATAGTAGGTGTGGATATAAAACCGGAATGGCTTGCTATGGCCCGCAAAAACGCCGAGCTTAACGGAGTCTCGGACAAGATAGAGCATAGAGAAGGCGACGTTTTTGATATATTAAATAATATTTGCGATTCGGGGGAAAAATTTGATATCATAGTACTTGACCCGCCGTCATTTGTGAAAGAGAAGAAGTCCTTGATAACCGCGGTCAAAGGCTATAAAGAGCTGAATACTCTGGCCATGAGGTCTTTAAATGAAGGCGGGACGCTCTGCACGTTCTCGTGTTCTTACAATATGTCCAACGACATATTTTCCGACACGATAAAGAAGTCGGCTGCCGAGGCCGGGAAACGCCTGACGGTCTTAAAGAGGTGCCATCAGGATAAGGATCACCCGATAGTCAGAACAATACCGCAGACAGAATATTTGAAAGGCTACTTTGTCAAAGTCGAATCAATCGCCAAATAAAAGTAACGGAGCCAGCCATGGATTCAAGATAACCATGGTCATCCTGCTATTTGCCGTTACGTTGCTACGCCTTACGCTAATATCTTATTTCCCCGGCACTGAAATAATCTCCGACAAGATCATCCTGGTAGTGATACTTATCATCGTAGCATATCTTTGGATACAGGAGGTCAGGGATTATCAAAGGCTTCTGGCCCTTAACGAAGACTTGAGAATAAGTCACGAGCAATTAAAGCAGGCGGAGATCGATACTATTACGGCGTTGATAAAAGCCGAGGAAGAGAAAGACGAATACACGCGCGGCCATTCGGAGCGGGTGACGAAGATCGCCTTTGCTATAGCGGAAGAGATGGGCTTCAGCGAAGAGAGAAAGAGGGTCGTAGAGCGGGCCGGGATATTGCACGACATAGGCAAGATCGGCATCTCCGATATGATACTCAATAAAAAGGAGAAGTTGACGGATGAAGAGTGGGAGATCATAAAGAGCCACCCGGGAAAGGCGGAGGAGATACTGAAGCCATTAAAGTTTCTGGCTGCAGAGAGAGAGATAATGTTGAGCCATCATGAACGTTACGATGGTAAAGGATATCCAAAGGGCCTGAATAGCCGGCAAATTAAGGAAGAGGCCCTCATATTGGCTGTAGCCGATGCATTCGACGCCATGAACTCCGCGCGTTCTTACAGACAGCCTTTGAGCAAAGAAGCTATAATGTCAGAACTTGAAAGATCTCGAGGCACACAGCATTCTGCAGAAGTCGTGGACTCTCTCTTAAAAGTGCTTAAAAAAAGACCGGAGCTTTGGGAGAGGCGGTAAATCTTAGTTGACTTGCCGTGAATTTTGTGGTATACTAGGCTTTGATAGTTCGGCTATACCATATCAAACGATCTTTCAAGAGGCGGATTATGCATGCCTGCATCGTCAGGGGTTTTAAGTAAAGGCGATACCGTGAATCTTGATATGGAAAACAAAGATACCAGGGAGTATATTTCCGCGACAGGTAAAGTAAAATGGTTGAAGACTCTTGACCGGAATGCCCCGCTGGATGAAGAGGTAGGGATTGAGTTTACCAGTATACAGCCAACGGATATAGATAAGCTTCTTAAGAATAACACGTAGTTAGGGATAGTAAAGTGTCGGAAGCAGTTATTTTCGGACGTTAAAAAACCTTCAAGGGTGTAATCGTAGCCTGAGAAGGTTTTTCTGTCTCTAGATAAAAATAAGGAGGAAGCGTCATGGAAGGCGGGAATTTTTTAAAGAATTCACAGATCATTGTTTTAGGTATTTGCATTGCGGTAGCTACGATAGTCTCAAGCGTTATTTTATCGGGTGGCTTCTTGAAGGTAATGAAATTCACAAGAGAGCAGATCAGCGTTACGGGCTCAGCGACGAAAGAGATCAGGAGCGATTATATCGTATGGAGAGGCGAGTTCTCTAGGAGAGAGGTCGATCTTAAGGCGGCTTATACTAACCTTAGGTCGGATCTCGATAAGGTTAAAGCGTACCTCGTTTCAAAGGGCGTAAAAGAAGATGAGCTTACAATATGTCAGGTTGCCACTGAGACGGTATATAAGAAGAACGAGAAAGGTAACGACACTAACGATATTCAGGGCTACCGTTTAAACCAGGGTATCGAGATCAGGTCATACGATGTCGATAAGATAGATAGGGTGGCGAGAGAGGTCACCGAAGTCATAAATCAAGGCATTGAGTTTACGTCGCCCGCCCCGGAATATTTCTATACCAAGCTTGATGAGCTTAAGATAGAGATGCTTGCCAAAGCCACGGAAAATGCCAAGCAGCGGGCGGAGAGCATGGTCAAGGCCACGGGTAACAAGATCGGATTTATGAGAAATGCCCGCATGGGTGTCTTCCAGATCACACCCGCTACCTCTACCGATGTCTCCGATTGGGGCGTGAATGATACAACATCGCTCGATAAAAAAGTAATGGCTGTCGTGACGGTGAGTTTTGCGATAGAGTAGTCATTTACCAACCTTGCCAGTCTAACCAGGTTAAAAAGGCTCCATTCTAACCTGGTTAGCGTAGATCAAAATGTTAGATGATAAAAAATTCAGCTATCTGTCCTTGTTTTTAATGCATACCGTGATAAGCTTAATATACAGATCGAAAATGCAAAGTCTAGGTTTTTTATTTTCGTTTCTAAATCATAACTATATTGTGTGAAGTTTGTACTGTTTGGAG
>JAPLMH010000092.1 GCA_026387135.1 Candidatus Omnitrophota bacterium
ATCGGTGGATCCCAAGGAGGAGCACCTAAAATAATACAAAGGCATAACGCTGATAACGCCAAATAATCACGAAGCGTCGAAGGCAGTAGGTTTTGAGATCAAGGACGCCGCTACGCTCAAAAAGGCCGGCGCTGCCATGCTGAAGAAGTTTAAATGCAGGATAGCCCTGATCACGCTGGGCGAGAACGGGATGGCGGTATTCGAGAGGGATAAGCCGATGAAGCATATACCTACGGTAGCGCAGGACGTCTTCGACGTTTCGGGCGCGGGCGATACCGTGATAGCGAGCTACACCCTTTCTCTGGCTGCGGGCGCGGACCCATTGCAGGCGGCGCATATCTCAAATTGCGCCGGAGGGATCGTTGTAGGCAAGGTAGGTATCGCTGTAGTGACTCCGGAAGAACTTATAGATAGAATAAATAGAGAGAGGGTAAAATGAAGGCAATCGGCGTTATACCGGCGCGTTGGGGTTCGACTAGGTTTGAAGGCAAGGTTCTGGCGGATCTTTTAGGCAAGCCGGTGGTTCAGCACGTATGGGAGAGCGCCAAGAAGGCGAAGGCTCTGGACGATCTCGTCGTGGCATGCGACGATGAGAGGATAATGAAAGTTGTAGAGGGTTTCGGCGGTAAGGCGGTATACACATCCGTTGACCAGCCTTCCGGCACCGACAGGCTGGCCGAAGTGGTCAACCCTATGGATGTCAAGATAGTAGTCAATATACAGGGAGACGAGCCGCTCGTGAGGCCTATAATGATCGACAATCTTGTAATGGCCCTCGAAAACGAGAAGGCGGCGCAGATGGCCACCATGGTAAAGGTGATAGAAGACGACGCCGAGCTCACGAACTCCAATGTCGTAAAAGCTATATTCGACAAGAATGGATACGCCATATATTTTTCGAGATACGCCATACCGTATAACAGAACCAGCGCCACTGATAAAGAGAAGAAACCCGTCTACTACAAGCATATAGGGATGTACGCCTTCACAAAAGATTTTCTCTTCACGTTCAGGAACCTGCCGAAGTCGTCTCTGGAGAGCGCGGAGAACCTTGAACAGCTGCGCGTCCTGGAATACGGCTATAAGATAAAAGTGGTTGAGACGAAGTTTGATACTATAGGCGTAGATACGCATGACGATCTTATGAGAGTGAAAGAGATGATGCTCTCCCAGAGGCAATAAAATATTATGGCTATGATAAAAGAGGTAAGGATAGGCAGTGTCAAGATAGGGGGCGATAATCCTCTGGTCCTGATAGCCGGTCCATGCTCTATAGAGTCCCAATCGAGCGCCATGTGCCACGCTAAAGCCCTAAAGGATATTACCGGCCGCCTCGGGATCTCGTTTGTTTATAAAGCGAGCTATGACAAGGCCAATCGCACTTCGATAGACTCTTTCCGCGGCCCCGGGCTAAAGAAAGGGCTTAAGATATTAAAGGACATTAAAGAAAAGTTGGGAGTTCCGGTACCAAGGCAGACGGATCTTATCCTTGCAGCCGCGAAGACCGGCAAAGCCGTTAATATCAAAAAAGGACAATTCCTGGCGCCCTGGGATATGCGCCACATAGTTAAGAAGATAGAGTCTACAGGGAATAAGAATATAGTGCTTACCGAAAGAGGCGTCAGCTTCGGTTACAATAATCTCGTTAGCGACTTTAGGAGCGTACTTATCATGAAGGACCTGGGATATCCGGTCGTATACGATGCCACGCATTCTGTGCAGATGCCTGGCGGCATGGGTGACAGATCCGGCGGGGAAAGGCGTTTTATTCCGTATCTTTCCATGGCAGCGGTGGCGTGCGGGGTAAATGGAATATTTGTAGAAGTCCATGAGAATCCCGATAAAGCATTGAGCGACGGGCCTAATATGGTCAAGCTGGACCAGTTGGAAGCTATGCTGATGAAGCTAAAGCGGATAGAGAGGGTGGTAAAGTAATGTCTCGAGAGATAGCAAAGAAAGTGCTGCGGATAGAGCGGGATGCTCTTACGAGCCTGATAGACAGGATAGACTCGAACTTCGAGATGGTGGTCAATGCCATATATAATATAGAGGGAAGGGTCATAGTCACCGGTATGGGCAAGCCGGGATTCATAGCGCAAAAGATATCGGCCACGCTCTCTTCTACCGGAACGCCTTCTCTATATCTGCATCCAGCCGAGGCTTTACACGGAGATCTCGGCAGAGTTACGAAGGATGATCTTATACTCGCCCTTTCCAATTCGGGCGAGACGGAAGAGATGGTGAAATTTCTGCCCATAGTGAGAAAGATCGGGGCCAAGCTTGTGGCTATGGTAGGGAATATCGGATCGACTTTAGCGAAGAATGCGGACTATATAATAAATACGTCGGTAAAGAGGGAGGCGTGTTCGCTGGGATTGGCGCCCACGACTTCAACGACCGCCATGCTGGCGATGGGAGACGCCCTTGCCGTGGCCTTATTGGAGAAGAAAGGTTTCAAGGCCAAGGACTTCGCCCTGTTTCACCCCGGCGGAATACTCGGGAAGCGGCTGATATTAAAGGTAGAGGATATTATGAGAAAGGGCAGGGAGAACCCGATAGTAAATGAGAACTATACTGTAAAGAGAGTGCTCTTAGCGATAACTAAGGCGCGCGCCGGAAGTGCGAGCGTTGTAGGTGCCAAAGGAAAGCTCACCGGCATATTTACGGACGGGGACTTAAGGCGCCATCTGGAGTCCGAGCCCGATCTCATAAATAAGAAGGTCAAAGACTTTATGACCAAGAATCCCACCACAATAAAGAAGGAGCGATTGGCTGCAGAAGCTTTCGATATACTTCGCTCTAAGAAGATAGACGAGATCCCGGTTGTCGACGATAAGAAGAGGCCCGTGGGCCTGCTCGACGTGCAGGATCTTTTGAAGGCGGGGCTCGTATGATAGGCAACGAGACGGTAGAAAGAGCGCGCCGCGTAAAATTGCTCATAACCGATATCGACGGCGTCATGACGGACGGCCGTATAGTATATAGTGTTTACGGCGATGAATTGAAGTTCTTCGACGTAACGGACGGGTTCGGCATATCGCTTCTCCATAGAGTAGGAATAAAGACGGTGATAATCACGGCTAAGAAGTCGCGCATCGTAAAATTGCGCGCCCGCGACCTCAAAGTCGCGAAAGCCTATGCGGGACATCTCGACAAGCGTATTCCTTTCAATGATGTGCTTAAAAGATTCAAGATCCCTCCGGAAGATATCTGCTTTATAGGCGATGACCTTATAGACATTCCAATCCTGAAGCAAGTAGGATTCGCCGTATCGGTCCCGAACGGCATGGAAGAGGTCAAGTCGATCGCTCACCACGTTACCACTAAACCCGGCGGCCGCGGCGCCGTGCGCGAAGTCTGCGAGCTCATCCTTAAATCCCAGGAAAAGTGGGACGAAGCAACCTCCAGATACTTCAAGTAAATTCCTAGAACTCTCATCTCAAAACCTAAGCCTTGTTATGTTCCGCACAAGGCCACCTAATAAGGTGGCAGGAAAAATGTTCCCCCTCACAATAAAGCTTGAGGTCGGTCTTTTGCTCAGTCGAAAAACGGGGGCCTGCGGAACTCGGGCCCATGGGAGGGCCCTCAGACATCCTCGGCCCTTTTTAACCGTTTTTCTTCTTCACAAAAGACCTAACATTTTTATTGTGCGTCACATAACTGCGGCTTAGGTTTTACAGCAAGCTCATAGTAGGCTCGCCGCTTGTCGGTAGGCTCATCGCAGGCGGAATACCCGGTGGACCGCCTGGAGCGAATGTCAAAAATTCTGACACCTTATGGCGGTACAGGAAAAAATTTAAATTCCTGAAAGAAGTTAAATTTTTTGTCAGAATTTTTACATAGTAAATTGCATGCCCAATGCAATTTACGTTAGCGGAAGGCTGGAGTATGAGATATAAATACAGGAGGTACTTCCTATATTACCTCGGAAGAGTTGCTGCGTCGATAGTATATCTGCTGCCTATCAGGGTCGCTTCGGCGATCGCTGCCTTTTTCGGCGGATGCGCGTTTTACCTTCTTCCTAAATACAGGGATGTGGCTGTAGACAATCTTACTCATGCCTTCGGTAGCGAAAAGACCCCGGGCGAGATCAGGCGTATAGCCAGAAAAGTATTTGAAAACCTCGGCAGGAACGCCGCCGAGCTTATCAATTTTCCGAAGATAAACAAGAAGAATATAGACCGTTTCATAAAGATAGAAGGCATCGATAATGTTGACGGCTCTTTCGCGAGAGGCAAAGGCACTATAATACTGGCTTCCCACTTCGGCAATTGGGAGCTTCTCGGTCTGACGTTCCGCGTTAAAGGTTATCCCGGTTCAACCATAGGCAGGAAGATATATTTTTACAAATATGATAACTGGCTGAACAGCTTAAGGAGAGAGCAGGATATAAATGTCATCTACCGTGATGAATCTCCAAGAAAGATGCTTAAAGTCCTGAAGGATAATAAGATATTGGGTATAGTCGCGGATCAGGACGTCGATTCCGTCGAAAGCGTATTTGTGAATTTTTTCGGCAGGCCCGCCTTTACGCCGGTGGGGCCTGTGGTTCTGGCCCGCGCCACGGGAGCCAGCCTAGTGCCGACTTTCGTGATACGCGATGGGAGCGGCAAACACCGTTTTGTAATAGAGAAACCGATAGAATTAGTAGATACCGGGAATAAGGAAGCAGATGTCATCACCAATACCCAGAGATGGTCGGACGTCATAGAGGACTACATAAGGCGTTATCCGGAACAGTGGGTGTGGGTGCACAAAAGATGGAAGACCAAAAAAGTCAATTGAGCCAGAAGAAATATTTAATATATTTACTGCTGATAACGATCTTCGCCGCAACGGGTTGCGGGAGGAAAGAGCCGCCAAAGGTGGACCCCGTAACGGGCCCGGCGTCCGATAAAGCGGGCGGCGGCAAGAAAGGGAAGTCCGACGGCGTTGAGCACAAAGTGCTGTCGTTCAACCTTGAGGGCATGACCGAAAAAGGCGAAAAGAAGTGGGAGGTCATAGGCAGGACGGCAAAATCTATATCGGAGAACGAGATCCGGCTAGGAAATATAGTGGCAAAGACATACGGGACCGAAGAGGCCGTAATTACAGCCGACCATGGGATTTATGACAAGTCAAAAAATAATGTAAGGCTTCAGAAGAACGTGATAGCGACCATCGAAAACGCGGGCTCGACCTTAAAGGACCAGATGGGTTTTTCGCCATCACCGGTAGACCCCGCGAAGAGCGATGCCTCAAAAGATGCGGCGTCAAAACCCAAAGAGAAGAAGAAGATAATCATAACATGCGACGGCGAGGTAGAATTCGACTACGCCAAGAACCTGGCGTACTTTAAGGAAAACGTGAAGGTCAGGAGTATAGACGGCGATATAGATGCCGATAAGATCACCGTCAATCTGGATCCCGGCACAAAGAAGATAAACGATATTGTGGCGCAGGGACATGTCAAGATCACGCAGCATGATAATGTTGCTTATGGCGACAATGCGAAATATAATGAAGCGGATAAGAA
>JAPLMH010000007.1 GCA_026387135.1 Candidatus Omnitrophota bacterium
TTTTTTACCATAGAATTAGCGAAGATATTCTTGGCGGCCGTGTTATATAGTAAGATATCTCACAGGTCGAAGGCTCTTCTTCCCTAGGAACACAATTTATCATGATGAAACTTCTCGAAAGACCGATAATAGTCGTACTTCTTTTATTGGTCCTGTCCGGCTATCTATATTTTTTCCAGCTCGATAAGATAGCCCTCACGGACCCGGATGAGACCTTCTACGCCCAGACGGCCAAGGAGATGTTCCTTAAAGGGGAATGGCTTACGCCCACCCTCTACGGCCAGCCGCAGTTCGAAAAACCTATTCTATTCTACTGGCTTATCGAAATATCCTATAAAATTTTCGGCATAAATGAATTTGCCGTAAGATTTCCATGCGCTCTATTTGGGTTCTTAGGCCTTGTCGGTATATACTTTCTGGGGAGGATACTATTCAATAACAGAGTGGGGATATTCTCCACGGTCATATTGGCGACAAGCCTTGAGTATCTGGTACTCTCCATAGGCTGTGTTACCGACATGGTGCTCTTTACGCTACTGCTCTTCGGAGTACTATTCTTCTTCTATGGACAGATCAGGAAGAAGGACTATTTTTACCTTCTCTCTTCAGCGGCGCTTGCGCTGGCAACACTCACAAAGGGACCCATAGGGCTGCTCTTGCCGGCATCCATCATATTACTCTATCTTGCGTTGACAAAGAATCTTGCCATATTCAAGAGGGGCTTCATGTTGGCTGGGGTGCTGATCGTCTTCGGTTTGATAGCCAAGCCCTGGTACATAATAATGTATAAGATCCACTCCTGGGACTTCATAAACATATTCTTCGGTTTCCAGAATGTCACGAGGTTTTTGACGCCGGAACATAAGATGGGGTCACAGGTCTATTACAATATCCCCATAATCTTGGGCGGGTTCTTTCCTTGGAGCGTATTCCTGCCGCTTGGCTTCTGGCATATCTGTAAAAAAGCATTCTTTTCAAAACAGACGCCGCGCGATGAAAAAAATTACTCCATCTTCATCGTGATATGGTTCTTATTCATATTCCTCTTCTTCACTGCGTCGAGCACGAAGCTTCCGACATACATATTTCCATGTTTCCTGTCGCTGGCGCTTATAACTGGGAAGCTTTGGGATGACTTCCTGAGTAAAGGTGCCGCGGCGAGCCTGGTAAAATGGACGAAAGTCTCATATTATACTCTTCCGGGCATTATACTTTTGGCCTTTATAGGTATCTCTCTATTTGTAAAGATGGACTATCCTGAGATCCTGGGCAAAGTCATCATAACGGGCCTCTTTCTGATATTCGGCATAGCGCTATCTTTTATGGCATTTAGAAGCAATAAATATATCGCGGCACTTTTTCTGATAGCTTATTCGGTGGCTTTAATAATGTATCCCGTAGATAAGCTTATATTGCCCGCTTTGGAGTCTCACGAATCGAGCAGATCTCTTGCCAAAGAGCTGCTTAAGTATTATAAAGAGGGGGAAAGAATAGGCAGTGAATACGATTACCGGGCAGGCGTCGCGTTCTATACCGGCAAAGCAACGGTAAAGATAGCCGATTACACGGCATCACATGAACTGATGAGCTCTAAAGAGAGGGTCTGGTGTGTTCTGAAGCAGAAGAATCTCGTTGATCTGATCGGCTCCACCCCGGGGAAACTTAAAAATATTGTGGTGGTCTTCAAGAGCGGCAAGAAGCGGCTCATAACGAATAAACCCTTATGAGATACTCCGATATACCATTTATAAAATATCCTGCAATATCGTTCGTCATACCAATGTATAACGAGTCTGATAATATAAAGGATACCGTAGAGAAGGTGGCCATGCTGGCAAAAGAACTGACCGACGACTACGAGATAGTATTGGCCGACGATGCTTCATCGGACGGTACCGGCGATATAGCCGATAGATTACAGAAGGAAGACCCCCGCATAAAGAGCGTGCGGCTTAAAATTAATACAAAATTCGGTGGCGCGCTCGCCGCAGGATTAAAGAACGCTTCAAAAGATATAATCGTCTACACGGATGCCGATCTGCCGGTGAAAAAAGAGGACGTGAAGAAGGGCCTCGCCATGCTAAAAGGGGCGGACGTCGTCACGGGCTACAGCGTTGTGCTGAAAGACGATAGCTTTAAGAGGATAGTGATGTCGAAGGTATATAATTCCCTCGTGCATCTTTTGTTCGGATTCAAGATAAAGGATATAAACTCCGGATTTAAGATATACAGATCGAAAGTGATAAAAGATCTCTCCCTGATATCGAAAAGTCCATTTATAGACGTTGAGATATTCGCCGAAGCTCTGAAGAGAGGTTACAAGATAGAGCAGTTCGGGCTCATATTTGACCTTCGCACAAAAGGCATATCTACTATATCCAGAATGAGCGTCGTGGCCAGGACCTTCTGGGATATGCTTTCATATAGATTCTCGAGGTAAATCGTGAAGCAGCTTATAGTTACAGCCGATGACCTGGGCCTTACCAAAAGCATAAATGAGGGCATAGCGAAAGCCTGCCGCGAGGGCATCGTAAGCTCGGTCAGTGTGATCCCTGCCGGTGAAGCATTTGCCGACGCCCTGAAAGTGATAAAAGATCTAGCTCTTAAAGAGGTAGGCGCCCATCTCTCTCTCACCGAAACAAAACCACTCTTACCTTCCTCAAAATTTTATAAAAATCATAACCAATTCTTTAAGGATATTTTTTTCGGTAAGGCCGATATCGAAGGGTTCAAAAGAGAGCTGAAAGCCCAGCTGGAACTATTGAAAAGATCCGGTGTAAAGATAACGCATATCAATAGTCACGAGCATATACACATCATACCCGGTATCCTGGATATCTTCATATCGTTGGCCAAAGAATTCAATATTCCGGCGATCAGATATCCGCGCGGGGACAGGGCCATGCGGCTCTTCAACATAAGTGATCTTTATAAAAAGTCCGTGCTATCATATTTTTCTGGCAAGATCGCAGGACCATTAAAGAAGTCCGGCCTTCTCTATGCGGATCACTTTCTGGGTCTTCTTGACGCGGGTAACCTTAGGGAAGATAGATTGATAGAAATGATCGGCAGCCTGAAGGACGGTGTGACGGAGCTAGTGTGCCATCCCGGATTCTTAAGCCCGGAAGTCATGAATAGCTATAAATGGCATATCAACGCCGAAGCCGAAATCTTCGCCCTCACCGAGCCCAGGGTAAAAGACGCCATAAAAGAGAACGGAATACAGCTTATCGCGTATGGGGATCTTCGATAGGCAAGAAGTTAAAGAAAGATTCTAATTCTTTGGCCCGCCTTCGCAATCAACACGTAATAGAATAGATGCTTCGGCGGGCTCATCCGCCTATATGTAGCGGACGAAGTCCGCCGAAGCACCCGCCCTATCTCTTATTG
>JAPLMH010000172.1 GCA_026387135.1 Candidatus Omnitrophota bacterium
GTTCAAAATAATTTCTGTAACGATATAAGCCGGACGTATAGTAGTGGTTTGTTTGGCCAAGTTTACGGCCACCCACCAGGAACTCGGGTATGCCAGCACCCGTTATCACTTCGCTTGAGAACGCCTCGGCCGGTTGAGATCCTACCATAACAGGAAATTCTCCCAGTAGCTTTATGTCATTTGGGTTTACGCATAACATCTCGGCCCAATCGGTCTTGACGTATTGACCTTCCCTGTTCTTGCCGTAATCATAGTACGGCTCTACTTGCGCATAGCCTATTCCCACGGCCTTACATATGCGGGACATCTCCAGCCCGTGGAATTGCATTACCCTGCCCAGGCCTCCGGCCGGATTCCATATCTCTGCCGCAACCTGCCATACTCTCCTGCCGATAAGATACGGGGCGTGCTGCTTAGCCCAGTTGACCGGCACGCTTTTATCGAGCATGAAGAGGATAGAGTCAACGATAGGTAACGCGCGAATATCGGGATGATCGTTAAGTATCCCGATAAGACGGTCCTGCTCGGCCTTCTCCATAAGAGCCACCGCTCTCAATAAAGGATATCTGCTTTCGACTGGATACCTAGATTGTGTTGACGCCGCGTAATCACACGTCGTTAAAAATTGTGAGAGCCTATTAAAGTCTACATTGTCATTATTAAGGATCTGGCGAAGCTCCCTTAATAGGACTTTATATTTATCGCCAAGCATCGCGCCTATGATGATCTCGCGCTTGCCGTGCAATCCGGGCGATGGCCTTCCGGCAACTATCAATACATCGTCGATCGATACTTTATCCCACCTGCTGAGCAGCTCGATCAGATGCTGTATATCGACATCTATCTTGACCCCGTATTTTTCGTAAAGATGGTCTATGGAAGGCGCGTCTTTATGGATCATCAACGCGATCTCACGGACCGTCTTACCTTTATATTTTGTATCGGCCAATCCGGGAACTACAGTATCTATGTTCTCTACGATCCAGGCTCTCATATTCCCCGGCTCTATATTCAGTACCCTCCGTATGTATTCCCACTCCATCGATTCGTAATTATCATGGTTCATCACGTCTTCGCGGTCTTTTGGATCTGCGGAAACATCTCTATCCATGTATATTACAGTCTTGCCATATCGCTGTCCCAGGCCAACATGCCCAAAACAGCCGGTGATCTTTACCATATCTGGTATAGGAATGGGCTGGCCCATATCTACCAGTTTCTCCACATACTCTTTTCCTCTGACTTTGATGATCTTTTCGATCTCACCACGGATATGCGCATTGAGGGCCGCGTGGGTGATCAAACCCGCAGCGATAGAAAGCTTCTCTCTTGAATCCTGCCTGGTAGTCGATAATTGAGGTGAAAGAGAGGAGTTATCGGGCTGCCCAACCGCAGAAATTATCGAAGTATTAAATAAAAAAGCCCACGCAATGAAGAGTGAAATCATGTTCTTCATCATGTGAGCCGCATATTTACTGATCTTCATTGCTACTACTTTATCACGTATTCGATCTTTGTCAAGAGTACTATATATAACTTTTTTGTTTTTTAACAGGATTGAAGCTAAGGCGGTGGATCGGTGATGGGCCGTGATTATTTAGCGCTTCCATATGTAACTTTGTTCCATAGCCTTTATGCCTGGCAAATCCATACTGCGGGTATACCTTATCAAGCTCCAGCATGATCCTGTCTCTTGTAACTTTAGCAATAATCGATGCCGCCGCTATCGACAGGCTCTTTGAATCGCCTCCGACGATGCATTTAAGCGGACACTTTGTGGCTATCTTCATATTGCCGTCTACTATTACATAATCTGGAGGGATCTCAAGTTTTGAAATGGCGAGACGCATCGCTCTCTTTGTGGCCTGATAAATATTGATGCGGTCTATGGTCTTTTCATCGACTATGCCAACGCCGATAAAGGATTTTTTGACTATCTCGAGGTAGGCCTCTTCGCGCTGACGGGCCGACAGCTTCTTCGAATCGTCTATGCGCGCCTTGAACTTGAGGTCTTTCAAAATAACAGCGCCGGCAACGACGGGCCCGGCTAAAGGGCCTCTGCCCGCTTCATCGACACCGGCAATAGCGCTGTACCCGGAATTATTTAGACTCTTCTCGTGGTGCAGCAGCCTCGTCGCTTTGAGCGTGTTCGATCTTTTCTTCAACCCTGGTCTCTTTCCCTATCTTCTTCTTCAGATAATAGAGTTTCGCCCTCTTCACATCGCCCTTCTTGATCACCACTATTCTCTCTATAGAAGGCGTGTGCAGCGGGAATACCCTCTCCACCCCTTCACCATAAGAGATCTTACGGACCGTGAATGTCTCTCCCAAGCCCGACCCTTTCTTGGCAATGACTATGCCCTCAAAGGTCTGCGCCCTTGCCTTTCCTTCTTCGACTATCTTAACGAGAACGTCTATCGTGTCGCCCACATTGAACTGAGGGATATCCTTCTTCAGGTGTATCGCCTCGATCAACTTTGTGTACTTATCCATCTTATTTCCTCATCCGCCAGTTCGCGGATCCTTTCGTCGACGCCTTCATAGTGACCGCATATGAGCACCAGTCTCTTGGCCTTTGCCAGCTTTTTAACGGTCTTCTGCTCGAGCTTCTTTCCCTGAGGCGTCAGTAGGATCACACGCGCTTTTTTAAAAGCCTCTAGCTCCTCGAGCGCCCTGTAAACCGGCTCGATCTTCATCACCATGCCCGGACCGCCGCCGAACGGCTTGTCATCCGCGGTCCTGTGAGCATCGTCAGTCCAGTCCCTAAGGTTCCGGACGTTTATCTCAACGAGCCCCTTATCTTGAGCTATCTTCAGCATCGACTCTCCCAGAACATTCTCAAACATCTTCGGGAAGAGAGTCAATATGTCGATTATCATCTATTTCTTCGTTACACCCTGCTTCTTCAATAAGAGCCCTACCGCATGCGATGGGATGGCGCCTACTCCCAACCAATATTCGGCGCGCTCTTTGTTGACTTTGACATTGGCCGGATTCGTCTTCGGATCATAATATCCGAGAGTCTCTATCGGCTCGCTGTCTCTTGCTCTGCGTTTGTCCATCACGACTATACGGTGAGACGGCTTCTTGAGCGTCCCGAACCTTTTAAGTCTTATCACTGCTGGCATTCATACCTCCCCTTTTATTTTTCTTTTTCTCTCCACACTTTTGCACCCAGCTTCAGTAGCTTCTCTTCCAGGTTCTCGTAGCCTCTATCCAGATGGTATATCCTATGCACATCCGTCCTGCCCTTAGCTACGAGCCCGGCGAGCACAAGCGCCGCCGAAGCTCTTAAGTCCGACGCCATAACAGGCGCCCCGCTTAAATTTTTGACTCCTTTTATTATAGCGCATGGGCCTTCCAGCAGAATGCTGGCGCCCATTCGGTTAAGTTCGCTTATATGTATGAACCTCTCCGGATATATCTTCTCGGTTATAACGCTTATTCCGTCGGTCACGGCCATCAGGCTCATAAATTGGGCCTGCATATCCGTCGCAAATCCCGGGTACGGCAGTGTCGTCATATCCGTGGGCTTTAATTTTTTGACGTACTTAACCCTTATCCCATTCGGGATATTCTTTATCTCCAAACCCGACTCTCTCAACTTGTCCACCATGGCGATCATATGTTCGAGCTTGGCGTTCTTTAATGTCACATCGCCCTTCGTTATCGCGGCAGCAAGCATATAGGTGCCGGCTTCTATCCTGTCAGCTATAACGGTATGTTCAGCGCCATGCAGCTTCTTTACGCCCTCTACTATTATCCTTGGAGTTCCGTACCCCTTTATCTTCGCACCCATCTTAACCAAGAAAGTTGCTAAGTCCGCTACTTCCGGTTCACACGCCGCGTTCTCTATTATCGTCACACCCTTGGCAAGCGTCGCCGCCATCATCACGTTGTCGGTAGCAAGGACGCTCGAACCAAAATGGCCACCTAAATATATGTGGGTTCCCTTCAGACTCTTTCCATCCGCTATTAAGTAACCTCTCTCAACCTTTATCTTGGCGCCGAGAGC
>JAPLMH010000131.1 GCA_026387135.1 Candidatus Omnitrophota bacterium
TTGGCGCCTACATAAAGGATGCCAGCATAGAATCGCAGCCCGCGACAGAGGAATTCGAAGGATTCGATATAAGGTTTTAATACATATGCAGAAAGACAGTGTTAAAAAAGAGATGGAGGCTTTGAGGGAAAAGATAAGAGAGAATGACGATCTCTACTACGTCCTCAATAAGCCCGTCATCTCCGACCATGAGTACGATATATTGTACAGGAAGTTAAAAGAGCTTGAGGATGCGAACCCTGAGCTGATCACACCGGACTCTCCCACGCAGCGCGTAGGAGGCCATCCCGCCGAAGGTTTTGCAGTAGTAAAGCATATAGTCCCCATGATGAGTATGGATAACACGTATTCTGCCGCGGAGTTGAAGGAATTTGACGAACGTGTGCGCAAGAACCTCAAAGACGAAGAATATGAATATGTAGTGGAGTTAAAATTCGACGGTGTCAGCATATCGCTTCTATATGATAAAGGTCGCTGGATAAGAGGCGCGACCAGAGGCGACGGCATGGAAGGCGACGACGTATCGAATAATCTCAAGACCATACGCTCCATACCGCTGAAATTTAATGAAAAAGTGAAGAAGATCCCCGCCCGGGTTGAACTGCGCGGCGAAGTCTATATGACAAAGGACGTATTTGCGTCGATAAACCGCGAGAAGGAGAAGGCGGGCGAAGAGCCCTTCAAAAATCCGAGGAACGCGGCGGCGGGATCGCTCAAATTGCTCGACCCCAGGATCGTGGCAAAGAGGCGCCTCAATATATTCATATGGGGATTGGGTTACTGCGAAGGAGCGGATTTTGACAAGCATACCGACCTGCTCGAATATCTTAAAGAAGCGGGGTTCAGGGTAAATCCGCATTTTAAGCTATGCAAAAATATAGATGGTGTCATTGAATTCTGCGATTCGTGGGAAGCGAAGAGAGAAAAATTAGAGTTTGAGATAGACGGCATGGTAGTCAAAGTGAACGATCTGAAACAGAGACAGATGCTGGGAAGCACTTCGAAGAGCCCTCGCTGGGCGATAGCATATAAATTTCCCGCCGAAAAAGCGCTTACCGAAGTAGAAGATATAATAATACAGGTGGGCAGGACCGGTACGATAACGCCTGTGGCGATACTGAAGCCGGTGCATCTTTCAGGCTCTACTGTGTCGAGGGCGACTCTGCATAATTTTGACGAGATAGAGAGGCTGGATGTCAGGATCGGCGATAAGGTCTATGTTGAAAAGTCCGGGGAGATAATCCCGAAAGTCCTCGGCGTAGCCAAGAAGAAGAGAACTGGCAAAGAGAAGAGTTTTCCGCTCCCTAAAGTATGCCCCGCATGCGCCTCAAAACTTCACTCCGCTCCGGATGAGGTGGCGCTGCGTTGCGAGAACGTCGGATGCCCCGCTCAGATAAAGGAGAGGATATTGCACTTTGCCTCGAGAGATGCCATGGACATAGAAGGCATGGGCACCGCCATCACGGATCAGCTCGTAGATAAAGGATTGATAAAGGATTACGCTGACATATACTATCTTAAGATGGATGATATCAGGAAGCTCGAGAGGATGGCCGAAAAGAGCGCCGCTAACTTATTGAGCGCCATAGAAAAGAGTAAATCCAACGATCTGAACCGGCTTATATACGCCCTCGGTATAAGATACGTGGGCGAACATTCCGCGTGGGTCCTTGCCCAGCACTTCGGCTCTATCGGCAAACTGTCGGGCGCCGGCGTCGATGAGCTTACCGGGATACGCGAGATAGGGCCCGTAATGGCGGGATCGATAAGCGATTTCTTCTCCAACAAAGAGAACATGAAGATACTGAAGAGATTATCCGAAACCAACATTAAGATGTCCCAGGCCGGTTTAAGGGCGGCCGGCGGCGCTCTTGAAGGCAAGGCCGTAGTGATAACCGGAACTCTTAAGAATTACAGCCGCAGCCGGGCAGAGGAGCTCGTGAGAAAGCTCGGAGGGAACCCGTCGTCCAGCGTCAGTAAGAATACGTATTTTGTGGTGGCCGGAGAGGAACCCGGATCGAAGATAGAGAAGGCAAAAGCCCTCGGCGTTAAAATAATAGATGAAGAAGAGTTCAAGAAAATAGCGGGGTGAAAAAAATGAGAAGATGGGTATCTTTGTTATTGATATTGGTGGTCGCCATGAGCCTCGCGGGCTGCGGTGAAGAATGGAGGAAGAAGTTCGTCAGGAAGAAGAAGGATGTTGCGAAGAAGCCCCGCATATACCAGACCAAACGGTATACCAAAGAACCTACGGAGTCTTTGTATTCAAAGCACTACAACTATAGCATATCGTGGCTTTCAGAGCTTGCCGATGATCTCGGGCAGAACAGCAAGAAGGACTCGCGATGCATAGAGGAGGCGCTCGACCAGGTCGGGGAGCTGCAGATCTTCCTCGTTCCGGAAAAGGCAAAGGAACTCGATAAGCACATTAACAGGCTCAAGGAGGTCCGCGACCTCATCATAAGGCATGATCTGGGACAGGCGAATATGGACTATGCCAGGAGGACGGTCGAAAGAGAAGAGAGGTTCCTAAGGACAGAGTTCTATTACAATAAGATAAAGAAGTATATGAGGAAGTCGTTCGACGAGAAGGAAGAGGGCGAGATGGAGGAGGTTGAAGCTAAGGAGGCGGCAGGGGCGGCTGTGGTAAAAGGTGGATGATTTTAATGTGGATAGGCTCGAGGTCGGGCCGATGGGCGCGAATTGCTATATTGTAACCCACACCCCCACAAAAGACGCCTGTATTATAGATCCTGGCGGTGAGCCGGAACGCATAATGGATTTTATTAAGAAGAACGGACTTAAACCCAAATTTATAATGAATACCCACGGCCACGGCGACCATATCATCGGTAACGGTTATTTCGGCGTACCGATATATATCCACAGGCTGGAAAAAGATTTCCTGACGGACCCCGCCCTGAACTTATCGGGTGCATTTGGCTTATCTATTAAGACCCCTAAGGCCTCGAAGCTTCTAGAAGACGGTGATAAGGTCTATCTGAACGATCTGGAGTTTGAGATATTGCATACACCGGGCCATACGCCCGGAGGCATATCTATAAAGCTGGATGGCGTTGTATTTACGGGCGACACTCTCTTTGCCGGCACTGTCGGGCGGACCGACCTTCCGGATGGGGATGAGAAAGTCCTGCTCGGATCGATAAGGAGTAAATTACTTACTCTCGATGACGATACCGTGGTATATCCGGGCCACGGGCAGGAATCGACGATAGGGACCGAGAAGGAGTCCAACCCATTCCTCAAATAAAGGCGTTGCTCGAAGAATTTTTAAATTATCTCTCGGTCGAAAGAGGCTTGAGTAAGAATACGATATCCTCTTACAGTTCGGACCTCTTCTCCTTTATCAATTATTTGGAGAGTAAGGGCGTTATGGACATGGAGAAGATAAAGAGGGACGATATAACGAAATATCTCATGCACTTGAAGGACAAGGGCCTGTCAGGGAATTCGGTATCGCGGGCGCTTGTGGCGATAAAGATGTTCTACAAATTTCTGGCGCAGGAGCGTTTTATAAAGGATGATGTTGCTGGCATATTGGAGTCCCCTAAGTTGATACGCCCGCTTCCAAATGTGCTGAATGTGGCCGAGGTCACGAAGCTTTTGCAGGCGCCTGATACAAAGAGCTGGATGGGGATACGGGACAGGGCTGCGCTGGAGCTGATGTACGCTACCGGCATGCGCGTCTCGGAGATGGTGGAGCTGGGGACCGGCACGCTGAATCTCGATGTAGGGTTCATAAAGTGTAAGGGTAAGGGCGATAAAGAGAGAATGGTCCCGATAGGTTCCGAGGCCCGGAAAGCTATTTCGCGTTATATGGAGAAGGTGAGGCCCTCGCTCTTAAAGAGCAGGACCGACAGTCATCTCTTCCTCACCAGGCTGGGAAAGAAGGTCTCTAGGCAATCTTTCTGGAAGATGATGAAGAAGTACGCCAAGACGGCAAAGATAAGGAAAGAGATAGCTCCGCACACCTTGAGGCATTCGTTCGCGACGCATCTATTGGAGCGCGGGGCTGACTTGAGAGTAGTGCAGGAGATGCTGGGCCACTCCGATATCGCGACTACCCAGATCTATACGCATATTGACAAAGGAAGGTTAAAATCGATCCACAAACAGTTCCACCCAAGACCCTAAAGAAGGAATATTGATATGAAGAATCTACACGATAAGATGCAGCATTGTTTTTCAGAGAGCACCATGATGCTTTTGAAGAAGGTAGGCGATATCAGTAAGCGCATGGACTACAAGGCCTATCTTATCGGCGGCACGGTGAGGGACCTCTTCCTGTGCAAAGAGAATCTCGATATAGATATCGTTATAGAGGGCGATGCCATACACTTCGGCGAAAAGTTGGCGCACGATATTCACGGCATAATAATCTCGCATAAAAGGTTCGGCACATGCACAGTCACAACACCCGAATATATAAAGATCGATTTTGCGACGGCGCGCCGGGAGACTTACGCAAAGCCTGCGGCCCTGCCCACGGTGGAGTTCAGCTCATTCAGGGACGATCTGGCCCGCCGGGATTTTACCGTGAACGCTATGGCCATAAGCCTGAATGATGGAGACTTTGGTCATCTGATAGACTTTTTTGACGTCGTGGGCGATATTGAAAGGAAGCAGATAAAAGCGCTGCACAACAAAAGCTTTGTGGACGATCCCACCAGGATATTACGCGGCATACGTCTGGAGAAGAGGCTCGGATTCACTATAGAACCCCATACGGCGAGCCTCATGCGCAAGTCGATCGAGAAAGAGAGATATAAGAGGGTGGAAGAGCCGCGCTTGCGCGACGAGATAATGCTTATTCTGAAAGAGAAGGAACCCTTTCATATAATAGAGAGGATGGACGAATTCCGGGCGCTTAAGATAATACATCCGTACTTGAAGCTTCATAAAGGACTAAACGAAACATTTACGGCTATAGACGAGGCCTGCGGCTGGTATAATGAAAACAGTCCCAGGAAGAGATCGATCGAGAAGTGGCTGATATATCTCATGGCGCTCTTCGAAGACGTAAGTCACGACGGCATGCTCTACTTCGCCAATAAATTTGAATTTAAGCGCGGCGAGAGGCTGAGGATGCTCTCCTATAAGAAACAGGGCAGAAAAGTCCTTAAGACGCTCAACGCCAAAAGGAAGATCCTGCCGAGCAAGATCTATCATTTATTGGAGCCGTTATCGCACGAGGTCACTCTTCTTTTGATGGCGGTATCGCGTTCGGATATAGGCAAAGGGCGCATAATGGAGTTCTTCCATAAATACAACGGAATGCGCACGTCGGCGAGGGGCGAAGATATAAAGGCCCTTGGGGTAAAGGCGGGGCCGCATTTCGCCAAGATCATGGAAAAGATGCTCCATAAGAAGCTCGACGGCATACTTATAACTAAGGAAGCCGAAATAGAATATGCTAAAAAATTGGCAAAGAGGAGACTATGAGCAGACTTAGACCCGAGAGAGTTCAGGAGGCGCTCAGGCAGGAGATCAGCAAGGTCGCCCTGGAAGAGATAAAGGATCCCAGGATAGGATTCCTTACGATAACCAAAGTGGAGCTTACCAAAGATCTGCGTTTCGCAAAAGTCTATTTCAGCGTCCTTGGAGGCGCCAAGGAGAAGGCCTTGGCATTAAAGGGCCTGAATAGCGCCAAGGGATATATAAAGGGCATAGTGGCCGACAGGATAAAATTGAGGCTCGTACCCGATCTTTCGTTCAGGATAGACGAGTCGATAGAGCACACCAAAGAGATATATGATCTGTTTGAAAAGATAAAGAAGAAAGATAAAGGTGAACCCGATGCGGGAAGTGATTGAGGCGATAAAGAAGGGTAAACGTTTTCTGGTGACGGCCCATGTGAATGTGGAGGGCGACGCGCTGGGCAGCCAGCTTGCGATGAAGGAGCTCCTGATGGGCATGGGTAAAGAAGCCTTCATACTCGACAGCGATCCCGTGCCTGAGCATTACAGATTCCTGCCAAAGGCATCCGAAGTATCCAATAAATTTGATAAGGTCGGCGCTTTCGATGCCGCCGTAGTCCTCGACTGTCCTACGCTCAACAGGACCGGGAAGGTAAGGGACGTGATAAAATCGCAGGCCGTACCTATTATAAATATAGATCATCATATATCGAACGAGAAGTTTGGCAGTGTTAATTGGGTAGAGCCCAACGCAAGTAGCGCGGGCGAGATGGTATTCAGGCTCTTTAAAGAGACGGGCGTCAAGATGACGAAAGAGGTTGCTCTTTCGCTTTACATAGCGATACTTACCGATACGGGTTCTTTCAATTACGACAACACTTCAAGCGCCACGCATGAGATAGCGGGAGAGCTCTTAGGGTACGGGCTCGATCCGGCTGTAGTCTCGGAGAGCGTTTATGAGCGAAGGTCGGTAAAAGATATAAATCTGCTCGGCCTTGTCCTGGCCACTATACGCGTCAATAAGAGCGGTATGATAGCGCATTTAGAAGTGACAAAAGATATGCTCAAAAAAACCGGTGCGGACCTGGCTAAATCCGAAGGTCTCATAAACTTCGCCAGGTCGATTGACGGCGTCAAGGTCGCGATCTTGTTCAAGGAAGATCAGCAGGAGAAGGGCAAAATAAACATAAGTTTCAGGTCAAAGGGCAATGGTGACGCGGCAGACGTTAACAAGATAGCCGCGATATTCGGCGGCGGCGGCCATGCCAAGGCATCGGGCTGCATAGTGGCCGGAAGCCTTAAAGAGGTGAAGAAGAAGGTCCTCGCGCAGGTCGAAGCATCGCTGAAAGATAAATAGTAGTACCATGGATGGAATACTCATAGTTGATAAGCCTCAGGGGTGCACCAGCCACGATATTGTGGACTTTATCAGAAAGAAGTTCGGGCTGAAGAAGGTCGGCCACGCCGGCACGCTTGACCCGATGGCAACCGGCGTACTCGTTGTCCTCATAGGTAAGTCCACCAAATTATCCAACTCATTCCTTAGCGCCGACAAAGAATACGACGCCACGCTGATGCTCGGCGGTACCTCTGATACGGGCGATGCGTGGGGCAAGATCACTCCCGGGGTTTCAACGCCAGGGGTTGAAAATGGTATTATAGAGAATGTTTTTAAGAGATTCATAGGGCCCATCGAACAGGTGCCGCCGGCGTATTCCGCTGTAAAATTTAAGGGCAGGAAACTGTACGAATTCGCCAGAAAAGGAATTGAAGTCAAGGTTGAGCCGAGAAAGATAGTCATAAAAGAACTAAAAATATATAAGATAGACGGACAAGAGGTATCTTTCATTGCTACATGTTCAAAAGGCACCTATATCAGGCAGCTATGCATAGATATAGGTAAGGAGCTCGAGTGCGGCGCTTATCTATCGAGGCTTCGCAGGACCAGATCAGGTGATTTTACAATCAAAGAGGCCACTGCTCTGGAAGAATTGAAGGCTATGGATACAGAGACATTAAAAAAGAGGCTAAGATCAGCATGAAGAAGTCTGTAGTGACGATCGGAGTATTCGACGGCGTCCATATCGGGCATCAGGCCGTCATAAAGAAAGTCGTAATGAGATCACGGGCGATAGGCGCGAGAGCAATAGCCATTACCTTTGACCCTCATCCTATGAAGTTATTATCAGCCAGCCACTTTGTTCCCAGCCTCATCTCTTTGAAGCATAGGGTAAGGCTCATAAAAGGGATTGGCATAGATAGCGTAGTTGTATTGAAGTTCGACAGAAAGATGGCAGGTATCTCTCCGGAAAAATTTGTAAAAGATATATTAATAAAAAGATTTAATGCTAAAGAAGTATTTGTTGGTGAAGATTTTCATTTCGGCGCCGGAGCCGAAGCCGATGCGAATATCCTGAAAGAGATAGGCCGAGCCTACGCTATTAAAGTCAACATAGTAAAAGATATAAAGAAGGGCGGGACGGTAGTGAGTTCCAGCATCATCAGGCAATTTGTCGTAAGAGGCGAGATCGATATGGCGTCAGGGCTTTTGGGCAGGCCATACTCGATACTGGGCACGGTAGTGGGCGGCGCAAAGCTAGCGCGTGTCCTTGGCTACCCGACGGCAAATTTAAATCCCCATCATGAAGCAGTTCCTCCTAGCGGCGTCTACGCAGTTAAGGTCATATTCAACAAAAAAACTTTCAAAGGCGTCATGAATATTGGGGTGAGGCCGACGTTCTATGATCACGGCCATGACAAGGAACCTGCTATAGAGGTGCATATATTCGGCTTTCATTCTAGAATATACGGCAAAGATCTCGAAGTATTTTTTATCAGAAAGATCAGAGATGAGAAGAAGTTCAAAACGATGGACGAGTTAATAGCTCAGATCAAGAAAGATGTTAAGTCTTCAAAAAGCTAGCTGTAATCGCTTGACAAGACCTTTCGGTATGGTAAACTAGTATCACGTTTTTAGTTTTACAGCGTAAATAATTCCGGCATAAATTTTGATAATGCTTGGCGGCGTAAAGCCCAAGCATTTTTTTATTTGTAAAATAGTTTAATAACTTCAACTAAACAGGAGAAGGTGGATAATGAAAAAGGTAAATCGCATAATTTCCGCAATAGTCCTAGCGGCTTTTCTTTGCAACACATTCCTTGTCGACGCATCTTTTGCTCAGGACATCTTACGTAATGGAAGCTCGTCCACCCTCAGCGTTGCTCTTAGATCTGATGACATGCTCGGAGTTGAGCGGCAGGATATCAGTAAAATATCGATCTGGTTCAGAGGCTGCATCGATTTGATATCAAAGAAAAATCAGCCCGTTAATCTTGCCAGTTTAAGAGATCCTAAAATATTACCCAATGATGTAATTGATGGGCTTAAAGATTTCAAGTTCTTGAGGCACAGTGATCTCTCGCAGGATACTGTTACCGGCGTTATACGGGTGAAGGTGCGTAGGCGCGCAGGGCTATCGATGAAGACATACTGGGCAGAGTATCTGCCGAGCGAAGGTCGACTCAGAGTTTATCCGGATGGTGCACAAGTTTCGCTATTTGCTCCACACAGGTCGCCGGCACCAAATGCGCGCGAATTTGACATTCTCGGCAAGGCCGGACCTGGTGGAAAGCATACTAATTTCGATGCAGCAGCGCGTCATACCGTAGGCATGGCTGAAGCGCCGGCGAAATCTCTCACCGAGCCTGGCAAGAACGCAAAGGTTCTACACGGTGCCGCACTGACCAAGTTTGTCACAGAGAGCATCCCTGCCCTCGCTTTTGCCCCTCTCATGCCTGATATTGCTCCGCCTCTGGACATATTAGGTTTTGAGTTTGAAAGTTGTCTAACCAATGCAACAGCCGATGATGTTCCGGCTCTTCAAAAAGCTTCGCAGGAGTTGCACAATAGTCCGGGTTATAGCGGACTTAAACCAGGTTCCATAGCCCTCGGAGCTATGCAGGGTCTTCTGAAGGAACTAGATGATCGCATAGGTACTCTTTCCAAACAAGCACAGCCTGCACCAACGGCGAAAGCGCCGGCACAGGCCGCAAGGCCGGAAAGACCAGATGTTCTTGGCAAGGCCGGACCTGGTGGAGATCATTCGAATTTTGATGTCGCAGCACGTCATACCGTGGGTATGCCACAGGTGCCTGCTGCCGATAAACCTACAGATGATTTAGACTTAACCCCTCTAGAGGAGTCACTTGTTGAGATCAGGATAGCCCTTTCTGAAGCAGCGTTAATAAAAGGTGTTCAAGAGGTCCGTTTGTGGCAGAACCATCAAGGGTCTGTAAGTAGAATAGCTCAATTTGATGTTGAAGATGGAATCCCCGTAGCAAAGGGTATGGAATCAGGGAGATGGGAAGGAATAATTCAAGATCGTTTTCCAGATGGTGGTAAAGTGCGCATCGGTTCGGATTCTGATAGCTTGTTAAATATGGCAGCGCCACTAGAGCCGCATGACGCACCGCTGAAGGTTATTTCAGTAGTTATCGAAGATGCTGTTACGCCGTCACCGATGGGTAAGCCCGGCAAGCCGGATGTACGTGGCGAGGTTGGAAGCGGCAGTACCAACGGAAAGCAACCAGATGATGCGACGAAGAGACTTATCGCGGGTATGCCGGAAGCGCCTGCGGAAACAGTAAAAAGAACTAAGGCTATCAACGAGATATGGAAGGGGCTCTCTGGGCAAACAGATATAAGGAAGCCGATAAATTTATTCACCGAATCAATGATTGAAGATGACTGGGTAAGGGTAGCGGTTGGATCTTTAGCCGAAGAGATGATCGCGGGAATTGAAGGGTTAAAAATTTACTCGAAGGCCGGGGAGGTCCCTGATGTTTGGGGGTCTACCGATATCCATGAGATATATTTAAAACTCACCTTCAAAGCAAGGCTTAATTCGATTAGGGATAGAAATTTATCCGCCCGGAAACTGAAAGCAGTAAAAGAATGGTTAATTCAGGAAAGCCGGAAGCTGGCAGCTCTGGACACTTCTTTGAATAACACGCTCCTTCCTCTATTGTCTCCTGTTGAAACGATGCCGGAAACACCCGCGCCTGTGGCAGCACAAGAGCTGGATAATTTAGGTAAGCAACTTGAGGCGCAGGAGGCAGCTGAGGTTAAGACGGTTATGGGTTATGTAGCCATACTTGCTGATACAAGCGAAACACAGGCAAGGCGTGAAGAGATACATGCAAAGCTGGTACAGGAGATAAAGGGTAATTACCGTGTTACAGCGATCGCCTTGGTTGGCCTGATCGCAGCCGGATCTAATAATGCGCGCATATTGGAAGATACCTTGTTGACTAACGGCCCCTGGGCCAAAACCTATGAACCAGTGCCTCAGGATATTCCGAAAAGGTTCTATGTATTAGCTCATGCGTTATGCATGAATTATGAGCTTCTCTGGCGTGACTTTAATGAGTCGGTAGAATATATGGATAGAGGCAAATTTGACAATGTCATTCTATCGTTGAATGATTATCTGGCTACAATAGAAAATCCTAGGGTATATCCGGAGATGCCGGCACAGGATAGGGGCCGTATAGTATCCACAATCAAATATATCCTGAACGCGCTTCCACCGTTTAGGGGCGAGTTAGAGCTAAGCCTGATGGGAAATGAGATGTCAGACAGGCTACGGATCGGGTTCGGGAATTATTATACGAGAGTGTATTATAACGAAGCGCCAATAATAGGAGGACCAGATTCTTCTCTAAGCTCTGAATTGTGGAAGGGGAGCTCGCTTGTCACCATAGGCCTTGATACTAATGGGGAACAAGTTGTAGTGGTCGAAGACAAATTTTTAGAATTTGTGCGGAAATTCTTCTCCAAACAGATGTCGAATGGCCGACCGGTGGATATGAGTAAATTCCCATCGACGATCGTTGGTGAGTCTGATGCACGTGCAAAAGGCCTAAGGCCTCTTATACCTGAACGTTCGTTGGAAGCACCGGCAGAACTTAAGAATCTCCCGGCGCAGATGCCGGTGAAGAAGGATGATGGATACTATGTGACCATTGCCGGGAAAAGCCTCGCGATTACGGCTGATATAGCGTGCTTATTGAAGGGCAATCCAGCGCGCCATGATGGATGGCGCAGGAAGTTAGCGCCCGCAAAGGTCCGCAAGGAGCTGAACCGGCTTAAAGAGATTATCGCAACTCGTCCTTTAGACATGTCTTTAAGCGGGATAAAGACGTTATTGGAGACGGAAAATTTTAAATACATTCAGTTAGATACTCTCACCGATGTTTCTGCGGTTACCAAAGATAGGGTGGCATATGAGGATGGTCATGGAGTGCCATGCTTGCCCTCGTGTAATGCCGGGCCTATAAAGTATTTGGTTATTGCAAAATATTCAAAAGGCATCATTAGGAAAAAAGAGTATATATTGCCGATAGTATTGGCGCTTGACGCTAGAATACTACATAGTCGAGCGCGAGATTTTGTGTTATCGGCATTTGTCTGTCCGAAATCTTTGTCGGATGTTTTGTATATCGTTAAAGCCGGAATGTTTGGCGCCTACGCAACAAGCGCATCGCCTGCAGCCGAAACACCCGCGCCTGCGGCAGCGTCATTGGACGAAGCAAATGCAAGGGCGCGCGCACGTGAGGAAACAGCCCATGAATTAGTATTTCATATTGTACACAGCGGCAGAGCCTCAATTCAGCTACCCTTTATCGTAGATGAGCTAAGCCGTTTTAATAACGTAACGAAGTTTAGACTTTTTATTGAGTTGCTCAGTGCGGAGCTGCGGGCAGGGAGGCGTTTTGAAAATAAGGAGATAACACAAGAGTTGTTAGATAGGGTTGTGTTCGATACACTCGTGCGGCGATACGCTGAAACGCCCGCGTTTGCGGGGCCCGTCCCGGAACTAATGGCCGCTATGCGACCCATCTTAATTGATTTGGATGTTCAGATGATTGGTTGCCAAGTAAGCATAGAGCGTAATGGCGAGAGCGTGATCATATCGATAACAAACCCTGCAGATAAAAAGGATGTTATGGGATTTCAGCTGAATAAATACGTTGATGGCGAGCGTATCAGCTTTACCATAACCCCTTTCCGGAATAAGACATTCTACAAAATGGAGAGTGCATCTTCCGAAACGGAATTTATAGGTCTTGTAAAGACCGTTCTTGAACGCTTTAAATCGTATGCGTACTGGAAGGAATGGCTAAAATCCGCCCAGGAGGAAGAAACAATATTTTCCGTTGAGCCTGCGGCAGCGTCGGCACCCACCGGGACCTTTCAACCAGACGTGGCATTTGTCTACGCGCTGTCAGCAGGAACGCCTGCACCAGCTGTGCCTGCGGCAGCGCCGGCATTATCGGCAGAAGCTGGCAAACTCGCGGCCTTAGTGCAGAGAGCCGTGTGGGGCAGAGGCATTACCACTTACAGCGGCGATCGGTTTACTGTGGATACGGCTGTTGAAAACGGCCCGACAGGTTTCCCTGATGCAGGACAGGCAAATCAATCGGCTATATTGAAAGCAATAGAAAAGCAGATCGCTGAAACCAGGGACTTGAGGATGCTGCAAGCGGCCAAAGGCTTGATCGAAGCCCGTCAGGTAAGTAGCCCGCAGGCAGTGCCGACAGAAAGTATATCGGAGAGTCAGGCTTTTGGTGAGTACATAGCGAAGTTAGAAGATAGAATAAGAGTTGTGCGAGCCAGCCCCAAGGACGGTGGGGAGGATGCGCACTTTTTCTCGGAACGAGTACCTCATATGACTGCGACAGAGTTGGCGCATTATGTTATGAATAGCAGCATAGGATATGTCCAGGCGTGTATTGCGAT
>JAPLMH010000098.1 GCA_026387135.1 Candidatus Omnitrophota bacterium
GTGCGTTACATACGATCATTGGCGGGGTTGCCGGCGCGTCCGGGTATCTCCATCAGAGAAAGATGGTCTATAAACAGATGTTAAAGCTGTCCGAAGAAGAGATGAGCGGAATATTCGGCACCGAAACAGATCCCAAATATCCCACAGTAGAACAGCTGAACGGCCTAATGAAGAAAAAAGCCGGCCTCGAGACAACGTCTATTCTAGGCGAGACTAAGGACGGCGACTATATACGTGATGATACAGGCAGGATATGGCTGCTGGTTACCGACAAGACGCATAATAAGCCGGATAAAGTCGAGGTCTATAATATAAACGGCGAGCTTGAATCAACATATTTAGGCGGTATTGATGGCTCCGCGGATACGATCAAGGCGATCAAGCAGAACATCGCGGAAAGAGCCAATATGCCGGTCATTAGCAAATACAGGATAGATGTTACGAAACGTTTTGAGGAGACGCGCGAGATAGCCGAGACTAGAACTTATTTCATAGATAGGACCAATCCGGCGTCGCCAAGGGAAGTGCTCGATAGTTACGGCGTGGGAAATTTGCTTGATAATAAGACGATTGAAGAGCACAAACTGCTTATAGACGCGGAAGATAATTATAGGCTGAAGAAGGACCGTTCAAAGGTCAATCCTAAAGATATTGCCAGGTATGACGTGACAGAACTTGATGATAACACTACTACAAAGATTTACGAATTTGGTCTTATACGGAAACAGAGTATAAAATTGGACAACGGTGATTCTGTAGTAGTAGTGACGAAGTACGGAGATCCATTGGATCCTATGAAAGAGACCGGCCGCGACTCCTATTATGAAAAGAAAGGTTCGCTGGAGCCCGTCCGTATATCGACAGGTTTCCCTCTCCGCGTCGAAAACGGCAAGACGTTTGTAGAATCCCATAAATTCCTTTTTGATCGCGCTGGAAATATAATGCTGGATAAGAACGGCATGCCCCGATATAACGCATTGATAGAGGTCTACGATGAGGTCGGCAATCTCATCCGGCAGGAGATACCGGATGCGCTTAACGGCGGCGTAATAAAAGATGGCAGTATAGCAGGCTTAAAGTATGTTATAGATATTGAGTTAAGCAAAACAACAGGCCGCGAGAATAGCAGAACCGCCAAGTACGTCAACGGTAAGGCAGAAGAGTTCCTTCTCTCAAAAGGAACGTTCAAAGGCCACGACCTTACGGGCAATGCCATCGTGGATATAAAAGTAGTCAGAGAGCTTAATCAAGGCGAAAAGCGTAGAGAAGACGACATAGCCTGGAAAGATTCCACCGGTAAAGAGCGCATCTACAGGAAGGTCTACACTAAGACCGAAATATACGATGTCGTAGGCAACCTAAGGAGACAGGAGATAATCACGAAAGACGGTAAGTTCGTGATCGACATCAATATAAACGATATTAACAGCCGCGAAAAAGGCAGAGAAGCCAAGTTCGTCAATAAAGATGGTAAAGAGTTCCCCATATCCAAAGGCCTATTTGTAGAATTCGATGAAGCCGGTAACGCTGTCGTAGACATACAGAAGTTCCTTTATACCAAAGACGGCGACGTTTTAAAAGATGCAAATGATAAGCCAAGATATACCTCCTCCATAGAAGTCTACGACCCTGTAGGCAACCTCATAAGGCAGGAGATCCCCAGCCCCAAAAAGGACGGTAAGATAGTCATAGAGAACACTATCGTAAACGGGCGCGAGGAGAGCAGAAGAGCCAAGTTCGTCAATAAAGATAATAAAGATTTCCCGCTTTCCGAAGGCATATTCGTAAAATTCGATGACGACGGCAACGCAGTCGTAGATATACACAAGTTCCTCTACGATAAAGACGGCAATATCCTAAAAGACGACAATGGTAAACCGAGATATAACTCCTCCATTGAAGTCTACGATCCGGTCGGCAACCTCCTACGGCAGGAGATCGCGGTTAACGATGGTAATGTCGTAATAGGCAAGATCGTGATAGAGAATATAATCAAAAACGGCCGCGGCATGGGTAGAAAATCCAAATTCGTCAATAATGATGGCGAAGGGTTCCTGTTGTCCGAAGGCTCATTCGTAGAATTCGATAAAGACAATAACGCTATCGTAGAGATACACAAATTCCTCCATGATAAGGACGGCAAAATATTAACGAACGACAAAGGTGACCGATATACCGTCTCCACTGAACTCTATGACCCCGTTGGCAACCTCCTGCGCAGGAATACGTCCGCGAAATACGGAACGATAGTCGTAAATGTCGATATAGAGAACGGCCGTGAGGTTGGCAGGAACTCGGAGTTTGTAACTCACTTAAAGGAAGGGGTCAAACCATCTCCTATTTCAAAGGGTAAGTTGATGGGATACGATGCCAAAGGCAATACTATCGTCAAGATAATCGTGCTTCGGGCCGATGGCAAGACAACGGCCTATGAAAAGATAGAAGTATATGATCCCGTAGGCAATCTCATCCGGCAGGAGATACCCACAACCGGCAAAGAGTGCACCATAAATTCAGAAGAGAACATAAAGAAAGGCGAATCTATAATAAAA
Organism: Candidatus Omnitrophota bacterium; assembly: GCA_026387135.1. Taxonomy (GTDB): domain Bacteria; phylum Omnitrophota; class Gorgyraeia; order 2-01-FULL-45-10; family 2-01-FULL-45-10; genus 2-01-FULL-45-10. The sequence continues at coordinate 2,553 of JAPLMH010000098.1, forward strand.
GGCTCCAGGATCGAGATAACTGTCACATCAAATCCCAGGAATGGTATTGAGAAAGGCCGCGAAGCCCGTCATTACAGAGATGAGAAGGATAAGATCGGTTCTCTCCTCTCTAAGGGAGATTTCCTCGGATATGATAAAGATGATAATGCGATGGTCAAGATAGACGTCCTTTATGAAGCAAAAGACGACAAAAATATAAAGTTTAAAGACAAGGACGGGAAGCTGTATAAATTAGCATATTCCAAGATGGAGTTCTATGATCCTGTCGGCAACTTGGTCCTATTTCAAACATACAAAGCGCCAGGAGAGATACGACCCCATCGGCAGGCTTATGGTGGTGTATAATAGGGATCCTAAAAGTGATTCTGAGGATAACCTCTTCCGTAAGACCGAAGTCACTTATGTCGATGGCCGCGAGAAGAGCCGCCAGACGTGGGCGACTAATCCGACTGGTGAACCCATACCGCCGAAGCCTAACAGTAAGATCATAGAGCCTATCTCAACTGGAATATTTGTCCAACAGGAAGACGGCACCTGCCTGGTCGATATCACGGAGAATAATCTTACCGTACGCGTCAGATTTGATGTATTCGGCAATATAATAGACCGCTATGTGGCAAAAGGCCTTGTGGTATCTTTCGAATATGATAATTACGGCCGGCAGCTCTCCTCAAGAACTATGTATTTGCCGTCTAAAGGTGACCCTATTCTGGTCAAGGATGGAGTCACGGAAAAATATATAGCCGAGCGCATAGAGAACGGCAAGGTCGTCGATAGGAAATTTATAGCGATTGGTGATGACCAGAACCTGAAGGACGGATGGGTCATAACGGGAGTTTCTACAAAGATAACAGAAACCCTCTTTGACGGATGGTGGCACGAGAATTATGACCTCTTTGGGAATATAGAGCTGAGCATAAAGCCGTTTGAAGATAATAAGGTAGCGGAAGTCATAGAATTTGATTACGGGCCTTCCAAAATATTGAGAGGAAGCTCCTCAACTCTTTATAGATGGGATGTGGCGAAAAAAACTCTTGCAGACAAGATCGAAACTATCAAGACATCAACGGTGTCCTATGACGCGGCCGGTAACAGGCTATCGCTTGTCATGAATAAGGTAACGCACTGGTACTGGCAGGAGAGCATGGATGCGGCAGGCAGGCTGACGGCGAAGATAGGCGGGGCGGAGAATGAAAAAGGAGAATTCGAGCCTATCTACATAGAGTTGTCCGAATACGAGGGGCTTTACGGAGCTTACGGTATCGGCGACAGAAGCTACACATATGCATACAAGCCGGGAAAAGGATTAGATGTTTACAATCCGAAAGACGCCATTATCAAGGCTTTCAGAGATAAAACAGTCGACCCGAAAAAGACAGGAGCCCTCTACATATACGACTTACGCATAAATGAAAAAGCTCTCTTTTCATGGGAAGAATTGCAGGATAGTAGAGGCAGGCCCGTCATGCGATATACCCTTGGATTGTATGACAATAAGTCTCCGAGGCCTGCAAGGAAGAACGGGAAAAATGCGACAAAACTCGAATATGACGATAATGGACAACCTGTACTTGCGTTTTCCGGCATCGCTCACATAGGCACAACATATGCGTTGAATAATAACGGGGATATAGACCGCAAAAGAATAATCAGTCAGTCTGTTTTCAAAGAATATGATAAAGCGACCGGCCACATAATAGCTAGGGTCAATAATTTCAAAAAGAAACTGGTATGGGAAGAGGAAAAGGACGGCAAGGGCCGGCTGGTTCAATTATATAAAGGAAAAGTTGACGTTAAAAACTGGAAGACCGCCGCGTTTAAGCGGGAAAGAGTCACCGTATTGCATTATGACAAGTCTGATTCATCCACCTCCGCTCTCCGATGGCTTATGGACGTAGCCGATATGGGTCAGACGTATATCTTAAATGAAGATGGTTCACATTACGAAGATACACCGTTTATGATCTCATGGTTTACAGGATTTTCGGAAGAAGGATATGTCAATAACCAGATCGTAAACCTTAAGACAGTGGAATCGTGGTATGAACTCAAGGACCCTATGGGTCTCTTAATGTCTTCATTATCCACATATGAGAATCAGGACGCGTATATTATTCCTATGAAAGAGGCATTGTCCGAAAACGAACCGCCCGAAAAGAGATGGGGTAAGATAAAAGCCTATCAGAGTCAAGAAAAGATGAAGACAAGATTTGATGCGTGGGTGCGGGAAGATCTATACTATAAATACGGAGCCAAAGATTACGGGGTTTACGAGATACCGGATTCTACCAAAACAACATTGCTTGGCTATCTTCCCAAAGGACAAAATTTCGAGCGCAGCTCTTCTATTATAGTGGAAACAGACGATCAGGGGAATATAACGTATTTAGAAACGGACTTTCTGACGGGAGTGGCCCGCATTATCATGAAGAACAAAGACGGCTTGCCTATCAAGATCAAGGTTGGATATATGAGGCCGGGCACAGAAGTAAAGCCGGAGATAGGCAATTTTATATCGATCAATGAAAACACTTCGAGTTATGAAGGGTATTATGGCCGGTTCGATATAGCTGATAGTTCCGAGACATGGAGGATAGACGAGAAGGGGCAAAGGTATTTCGTCACCAGCAAATCTAATACCGCAGGTATAGATAAAAAAGGCGAGGTCTGCGCGAAAGAAACGCTCTACAGGATGGCACCCGGTGATCATATAGTTGAGAGTCATACTCGTGATAATTACTACAAGCAGCGCGGCAATCGCAGAACGATAATAGATATCAGCTCGCGCGCAGTTATAAACTTCGATAAATGGGGACTCGAATACGATGCCTATACGGAAAGCATAGGTTTCTATCCGACCGTCGTAAATAAAGATAATAAGCTCGGCATTAACAGGAGCAAAGAGCCGATTAAAACAAAAAATAGTAAAGTGATAAGCAGAGGCGTAATGCACAATCCGTACTTCCCGGACAGAGAGCCTGAATTCTACACGATCAGCAAAGTCGACTATTGTGATAACACCGGCGAAGTAATATTATACAGCGGTGAGCAATGGACTGACAGGTTCGGTAATGTGATTGTCGATGTCAGGAGGATCGAAGAAGAGAAAAAAGATAAAGGCGGTAAGACGATACCTGGTTCGGGGAAATCGGCCATATCGTATTATTTCACAAAAGATGGCAAGATTCCGTATGCGCAGAACGCCGATGTATCAAAAAGTCCCTCCGTGCCCGTGGGTATTAATAAAGGTGAGAATAAAGCTATTGATATAGGGACTTCCGAATTTATATATCTCCATCTTGATGATTCCGAAGTAACGGGCGGGCCGGTTTCATACAGTCTTGAAGTAAGCGACGGTACCAACGTAGTTACCGTGAATAACTTCTGGCAAGCATATCCGGGAAATGCGCTGATATTGCCAAGTAATACGGAAGCTACAAGAGTTTGCATGCCTACGATGACTTCGGATAAAGTGGAAGATAATTCGGTTAAACTTGTGGCAGTTAAAGAACTGATTAGATTGGCTAAAGAGCAGAAGAAGCCGATCGATCTGTCCGCCATACAGAGCGTATCTTTAGTTATAAAGAAAACCGTCGGAACCAAGGGTGCCATAAGGATCAGCGACATCTATAGATTGGGCGATATCAGTAAGAATACGTCTGCCATACATGGCGAACTGGAAAAAGGTGAGAAATATAGCGGAAAAGATACAAATATAACGCCAGATGGCCGTATGCATGTTATAGACAGGAGCAAAGAGATCACCAAGATGCCTCGTGCTGAAGAAAGTAAGACCATCACCACCGTATTCAAGCCGGATGGCCTAAGATATTACGATCAGGCTGTTATCAAGCATGTTGATGAATATATGGGCGAGAAAACTTATATTACAAGGATAATTTACGATGACGCAGGGCAATTCCCTGTAGCATCCGTTACCTTATATCCGGACGGCAGGAGGGTTATTCATGTAGTCAAGGTAACTTTAGGCGGTTCCGAGATGTATGTCTATAGATTAAATCCTATTACGATGCTGCCGGAGCAAGACGCCTACAAAATTGATAATATCAGATCAGACATGCCAATCTCAAGAAAGATGGGCGATTTTGTATATCTTGCCAATATGAAAGATACGTCGGGCGCCAAACGTCAAAACAGATATGAGAATAATCTGGCGAATGTAATAATGAACAAGGCATTGGACAGAGAGAAGCAACCTTCTTATCCGACCGCTCCGCTATCAGATGAAAGCCTCAAATATGTAGCTCGTGTATTAAAAGAGCACTATCCGGAGCTTTCAATTAACGAAAAGGACCTGAAAAAAGCGGAAAATCCTGACGGTATGCAGATAAAAGAGATAAAAAAACCCGTTTTTTGGACATTAAGAAATCAGATAATAGGTTTAATGATCTTGCTGTTTTTCGCCGCAAAGATATTAATAGATAGCCGCTGGTTCAAGAAATTATTTAGGAAAGATAAGGCGCTCAAGCCAAGTCCCGGAGACGGAGAGTTCAAGGCCGAAGAGCCGCCTGTCGCCACCGCAATTGTCGCAGAGGCTGTAGCTACGGGCCCGGCCGAAGAGGCGCCGGCGGCGGAATTGTCCGAGGAATTATCCGCGGATAAGCAGAAGCTAGCGCAGATAGAATCATTAAAAGAAGAATCTAAAAAGATAGAAAAAGAACAGAAAGCGGCTGTCAAAAAGATCCCGTGGGCATATACTAGGCTCATAGTGACTATAATTGTATCCGCCATTTCGATAACCTTATTGGCAATGAATGCGAGTAATCTTGGCGGATGGGGAGTCGTAGCGTGGATTTTAGCGGCATCCTACCCTGTATTCCTATTGATATACGCGCAATTCTGGGAAGTCAAATGGCGCAAGTGGTGGGATACTATC
>JAPLMH010000181.1 GCA_026387135.1 Candidatus Omnitrophota bacterium
TTCTTTACGCTTTTACTCGTCTTAAGTTTTGGCATACTCTCTCTCCTGGTTATAGCTGCGTTGATCGGTTCTTACTTCGCTCTTATGATCATATTTATGAAACGGCCTTCCATCCTTGGTTGCTCTTCGATCTCCCCCACTCCGGAGATATCGCTTGATAGCTTTTCAAGGATCTTTCGTCCCAGATCTACGTGCGCCATCTCCCTGCCTCTGAATATCATGGTGACCTTGACCTTATCCCCCTTCTTCAGGAACTCGATGAGATGGTTGACCTTGAATTGGTAATCGTGTTCGCCTATCTTGGGCCCAAGCCGTATCTCTTTTATATGGACGACCTTCTGCTTCTTGCGCGCCTCTTTCTCTTTCTTCTCCTGCTCATACTTAAATCTCGAGTGGTCCATTATCCTGCAGACCGGAGGATTTGCCGTCGGCGCTATCTCCACAAGGTCAAGCCCTGCCGCCTCGGCATTCTTTACGCCATCCTGAACGCTCTGTTCGCCTATTACTCTTATCTCCCTGGCCCTTATCCTGTTATTTATTCTGATCTCTTTCTTAAAAATAATGACCCCCTTTCAAAATTGCGAAGCAATTTTGATCCTGCTCCGCCGAAGGCGGAGAAGGATCTCTCCGCTACCGCACCTTCTTATCTGTCTCTTCTTTTATCCTCTCGATAAATTCTCCCAACTTCATCCTGCCTATGTCGCCCTGCGTTTTGCTCCTTATCGAAACCATCCCTACCGACTCTTCTTTCTCTCCTATCACAACCATATACGGTATCTTCTGGACTTCGGCGTCGCGTATCTTCTTCTGTAATCTTTCGTTCCTCGTGTCTATCTCTACCCGCACATTGTTATTGAATAGCGTGCGAAATACATTGTCGGCATAATCGCCGGCCTTCTCCGATACCGGTATTATCACACATTGCACAGGCGCCAGCCACAGGGGCAGCGCTCCGGCAAAATGTTCTATCAGTGCACCCATAAAACGTTCGAGCGAACCTAAAATAACCCTGTGCAGCATTATGGGGCGATACTCTTTTCCGTCCTGACCGATATATTTCAGGTCGAACCTTTCAGGCAGCGCAAAATCGCACTGTATCGTCGCGCACTGCCACTCGCGTTTCAGCGCATCCTTTAGCTTTATATCTATCTTCGGACCGTAAAAAGCGCCGTCCCCTTCGTTTACCTCGTAGCTTAAACTCTTCCTATTCAATGAATTGATAAGCGCCGCCTCAGCGAGCGCCCAGTCGGCATCCGAGCCTATGGATTTTGCGGGTCTCGTCGACAGTTCTATGGAACATTCGTCAAAGCCGAACGCGTTGAGCGTATCCATAACGAATTCTATAACTTTTATGATCTCGTCCTCGACCTGATCCTGAAGACAGAATATGTGGGCGTCGTCCTGCGTAAATCCGCGCACGCGCAGGAGCCCGTGCAGGACCCCGGACTTCTCGTTCCTGTATACCGTGCCCAGCTCAAAAAACTTGATCGGCAGATCTTTATAGCTTCTGGTCTTCGACTTATAGACCATGATGTGATTTGGGCAGTTCATCGGCTTGATGGCGTATTCCTGGTTCTCGATCTTGAACATATACATATTCTCTTTGTAATAATCATAGTGGCCGGATTTGATCCAGACATCGCTCTTCAGTATGTGCGGACCTATGACTAGCTGATAACCGCGTTTTAAATGTTCGTTACGTATATACTCTTCTATGAGCGTTCTTAGGCGAGCGCCTTTAGGATGATACAATACAAGGCCGGGCCCCATCTCGTCGCTTAAACTGAAGTATTCGAGTTGTTTGCCCAGGATCCTGTGATCCCGCTTCTTAGCTTCTTCGATAGTCTTTATGTGTTGTTCGAGGTCTTTCTGCGTCGTGAACGCGGTGCCGTATATCCTCTGTAGCATAGGGTTTGTTTCGATACCATGCCAATAAGCGCCGGCTATAGACAATAATTTAAAAGCTTTTATCTCTCCCGTAGATGCTACATGCGGCCCGCGGCATAGATCTACAAAGTTGCCGTTAGAGTATATAGATACTGTCTCCCCGGGGATCTTCTCTATCAGCTCCATCTTATACTTCTCGCCCATCTTCTTAAATAATTTAAGCGCTTCTGCCTTGGTAAGCTCCCGCTTC
>JAPLMH010000026.1 GCA_026387135.1 Candidatus Omnitrophota bacterium
TCTCCAGGGTGGTGAATAATCTTTTAAGTAATGCCATAAAGTATACGCCCCATACGGGATTCGTAAAGGTGAGGACGTCCAGAACGGACGGATTCATAAGGATGGAGGTGGAGGATACCGCTCCTACGATATCGCCGGATGACCGCGAAAGGATATTCGATAAGTTCAAGCGTCTCGAGAGCAAGGCCGAGGGCACAGGTCTTGGGTTGGCAATAGCGAAAGATATAGTGGAGCTCCACAAGGGAAAGATATGGGCCGAGTCTTCCGGCGCTGAGATCGGAAATAAATTTGTCGTAGTGTTGCCAAGCGATCTTAGGATAAAGGTCAGATAAAAACAGAAAATAGGGACAGCGCCCTATTTCCCAATGGAGTTACTGCAAAAAATAGGGCGAGGACCCTATTTTAATTGAGGAGGTATGCGATGAGTGAGATCAAAATATTGATCGTAGATGACAGCGCCACCAAGAGGGCGCTCTATAATGGAATGCTTGAAAGAGAAGGCTATAAGATCATAGAGGCGCATGACGGAGAAGAAGGCCTGAATAAATCCAGGACAGAATCTCCCGATATTATCATCGCGGATCTGGCGATGCCTAAGATGGACGGTTTTCAGATGATAACGGCGATAAAGAAGGATGAGAAGGGAAAGATGATACCGATCATCTGCGTATCCGCTACATATAAGGATATAGAGAGCAAAATGAAGGCGTTGATCGAGGCCGGCGCTGAAGAGTTCTTCTATATGCCCGAGAATATAAGCGAGCTTTTGGTAAAAGTGCAGGTAATGGTACGCATAAGGAAGATATATATGGAGTTGATGGAAAAGAATAAGCAGCTTCAGATCTTCAATAAATCGGCGGTGGACCGCGAACTGAAGATGGTCGAGCTTAAAGAAAAAGTAAGGTCTCTCGAAGAGGAGATAAAGAGATACAAAAGATAAACGCAAAAAAAATAGTATTCCCGGAAGAGATACGATTAAGATTCAAGAACTTTATAAATAACCGCACCGGGCTCTATTTCAAAGATTATGACCTTAAAGACCTTGATGGCGTTATAGCCGAGAGGATGAAGGCCTGTTCTTTCGACACTGTCTTAGCCTATTATGCCTATCTCACATCGTCGGAAAATGCTCTACCGGAGAAGAGCCGTACACTATCGCTATGATAATCAAAGACGTTATCCCCGACACGGAAAACTGGGATATACAGATACTTGCCACAGACGCTTCCACGGAGGCCCTGGAGGCTGCGCATAAAGGAGTCTATAGTGTAAACTCCATGAGGCTCGTCGACGATTATCACAAGAATAGATACTTCACCGAGCGCCCTGGGGCCGGGCTTGACGCTAAATACGCCATACGCGATGAGATAAAAAAGATGGTGAATTTCAGTTTCTTCAATCTTATGGATGAAGATTATCCCAAAGGATTCGACATCCTGTTCTGCCGCAATGTGACTATATACTTCGAACTTGAAACAACCATAAGCGTAATGAATAAATTCTCCGGAAGCCTCGATGACGATGGGTATCTATTTATAGGCTACTCCGAGACGCTGCAGTTCATATCGGAAAAGTTCAAGATGATAAGCTGGGATGACGCCATATTTTATCTAAAGGCAAAGGACGGCGCTGTGCCCAGACAGTTTATCCCTCAGAAGCCCAGACCCGTCGAGCTTAAAGTGGATGATATACTTGCCCAGATCTCAAAGGCGGAATTTGAGGCGGTATCGCTGGAGAGGGCTGATAAGAAGAAGCGTTCCGTTGAGTTCGAGGATAAAATTGTACTCGCAATGAAGGCTATGCATACCAAGAATTATGAAGAGGCGCTCTCGCTGACCGATGAGGCCAAGCTTTTGGAAAAGAATGCGCCTGATCCCTACTACATAGCGGCCGAAGTATATACGAACCAGGGGAAGTTTAAAGAAGCCAAAGATAATCTTTACGCGGCCCTCAATAAGGATATGATGTTCGCGCCGGCCCATTATCTCTTTGGGTACATATATGCGGAAGAAGGTTTGGCGGAGGCGGCTGAGGAGAGCTATAGAAGAGCTCTATACCTGGAAAATGGGTTTTCGCTCGCGCATTTCAGCCTGGCGAATATATATAGAGGTAAGAACAGGATAGATGACGCGTTGAGGGAGTACAGAAATACTCTTAACATCTTGTCAAAGGCCGATCCGTATGATATAGTTGCCTACAGCGGCGGATTCAATG
>JAPLMH010000180.1 GCA_026387135.1 Candidatus Omnitrophota bacterium
TTAGAAGCCTTGCCAGCTTAAAGAAGAAGCAATCATAAAATACGGTATTTGTTAACAAAAAAAGGAGGTGCAGTATGAAAAATGTTGTGTTTACAGTAGCGGTTTTGTTATGTGTAAGCCTGGTGCTTGTAGGCTGCGGCGCAAATAAAGAGGCCTCGAGTTCCGCTGCGATCGAGAAGTCTCAGGCTTTGGCTACCGTCCAGCAGAAGGTGGATTATCTTGCCGGACAGGCTAAGGCGTTCATCAATTCAAAGCAGTATGACCAGGCGGTTTCGACGGCACAGTATATTCTGAGCAACCTCGATAGCAATTCCCAGCAGGCACGTTCATTGATCAGTCAAGCAAAAGACGCGTTGGCTATTCAGGCAAAGGCTAAGGTAGACGAAGCAAAGAAAAAGCTTGGGCTTGGACAGTAATAACCAAAATAGGCATTAAAGAAAAGACAGTATAAGTGTAATGAAAATCTTGCCTATTATAGCCAATGGTTATATAATAGGCGGACGAATTTGGGACACGTGGCTCAGCTGGTTAGAGCGTTGCGTTCACATCGCAGAGGTCACAGGTTCGAATCCTGTCGTGTCCACCATGAATCTGAATAGAATTGGCAAGATTATTACTATAAAGAAAGCATATGGCAAATCTCGAAGAACAGCTTAAGCTATTAGTTGAGTTACAATGTCTCGACACCCAGATATTACGGATCGAGCGTGAGCTTGAGTCGATACCTCAGGAGCTCAAAAAGATGGACGACGCTTTTGAGGAGAAGAAGAGTAGAAGAAGAGATATTGAAGATATTCGACCAGATGGATGCCGAGAACCAGAAGATATCGAAGGAAAAAGAGTTTCTCAAAACAGAAGAAGCGAAGTTAGCCGAGCAGAAGAAGAAGTTCAATGAAGAGGTCGCTCGTATAAAAACGGAAGCAGAGAGCCTGAACGTACAGAGGGTTGCTCTCGCCGGAAAGATAGATAAGGCGATACTTGCCAAGTACGACAGGATCGTCAAGAGTAAGGATGGCCTGGCCGTCGTCCCCGTGGCGGGAGACTCCTGCCAGGGATGCTTCAGGATATTGCCGTCACAGGTGATACACGAGATAAGAACTAAGAAAGAGCTTGTCTGCTGCGGAAGCTGCGCGCGGATACTTTACATTGAAGAATAAACGCATAGAGATATATGTGGATGGCGGCTCAAGGGGAAACCCGGGCCCATCAGGCGTGGGAGTAGTTATACTCGACGCCAGCGGCAAGAGATTAAAAGAGGTATCAAAGTACATCGGTGAAACGACAAACAATATAGCTGAATATAACGCGCTCCTGTATGGGCTGGAAGAAGCGCTGATCTTGAGAATAGACGAGATAGTTGTAAATCTGGATAGCGAACTTGTAGTGAAGCAGCTGACGGGTGATTACCGGGTCAAGGATCCGGGCCTAAAACCGCTTTTTGAGAGAGCGATGAATATGCTGAAGAGTTTCAAGGGCTTTGAGATCAGGCATATCGATCGCGAAAAGAATAAGGAAGCGGATAAGCTGGTCAACAGGGCAATAAATTTAGCGAGTTTATTATAAGTTTTTTAGCAGGCCGGATGGTCGCCTCATCCGCAAGGGTGGGGAGGAAAGTCCGAGCTCCAAAGAGCAGCGTAGCGGCTAATGGCCGCCCGTCGTGAGACGAGGATATAGAGCCACAGAGACGAGACCTGAACCTTCGGGTTCAGGGGGTGAAACGAGGCAATCTCTACGCGGAGCAAGATCAAATAGGTCCCGATCTAAGGGTTGCTCGCCCTTACTGTACATACGTCAGTATCGGGACGGGTAAGGTCGCTCGATCGCCGGAGCAATCCGGCGGCTAGATAGATGACCATCTCGTCACGCGTCGAAAGGTGCGTGGCAAGACAAAACTCGGCTTACAGGCCTGCTAAAATAAGAGGCGCTTCGAAAGAGGCGCCTCTTTTATTTTCTACCCAATACGCTTGACAAGGGTGGGGCTGTAGTGTATACTTTGTATTACGTAGTGGTGAAAAGTGGTATAAAGTGGAGGATTCAAGGTAATGTTCTATGGTGAGCATGAACATACAATAGATAAGAAGGGACGCATCATAATCCCGTCGAGATTCCGCGATTTTTTCAAGGAATACGATATAAAGAGATGCTATATAACCAGGGGCCTTGATAAGTGCCTCTTTCTCTTTACGGAGGACGAGTGGAAGGCTCAGGAATCGAAGTTCAAATCGATGCCTTTTACAAACTCGGAGTCCAGAAAATTTAACAGACTCTACTTTTCGGGGGCGATCCAGGTCGAGTGTGACGCGCAGGGCAGGATACTATTGCCTAAGTACCTGAAGGACTTTGCCGACATAAAAAGAGACATTATGATAATAGGCGTTTCTAACAGGATAGAGATATGGGCCAAGGAGACGTGGCATGATTATTACGAGGGCTCGAAAGGTTCTTTCGAGGAGATAGCAGAAAAGCTGATGGCCCGGGAAGATTTATAAGGGAGGTGGTCTTCATGAGTCCGAAGTATCGTAGGTCTATAAAGAAGGTGAAGCTCTATAATTCCAGTATGGATTGCTTCATCGAGAGGATGCGCAAGGTCCGAGCGCTAAACGGCGATCCTGCGCTCTGCGGCATGGATGGGGACGCGTTAAAGAAATTTTCTTTTCATAGGATAGAACTGCTGACGAAGCTTTTATAATACCGGAGCCATATTTAGTTGTGCATCAAAGTGTATTGTTGAATAGAGCCGTAGATTACCTAAACCTTTCAAAAGGCGCCGTTGTGGTTGACGCTACGGTCGGCGGCGGGGGGCATTCTGAGGAGATACTAAAAGCTATACTCCCCGGAGGAAGGCTCATAGGTATAGATACCGACCCGGGGGCGCTCGCCATAGCTAAGGAGAGGCTGAAAAATTTCAGCGATTCGATCACTCTAGTCAATGATAACTTCAGGAATATCGATAGGATCCTTAAGATACAGAATATAAAGAATGTAGACGCCGTTTTACTGGATGTTGGGATCTCCTCATACCAGCTTGATGATGAGTCCAGGGGCTTCAGCATAAGATCGGATAGCCGGTTGGATATGAGGATGAACCAGAGCTCCGGTATTACGGCATATGATGTGGTCAATAAGTATAAAGAAGATAAACTCTCCGAGATAATAGAGAAGTACGGGGAAGAGCGGTTCCATAACAGGATCGCCAGGTTTATAAAAGACGCGCGCGAGCGCAAAGCCATCGAGACCACAGCAGAGCTGGCCGCTATAGTGAAGAGGGCCGTAGGTTATAAATACAGGAACTTAAGGATAGATCCGGCGACCCGCACATTTCAGGCCATAAGGATCTATGTAAATGACGAACTTGGCGCGCTCGAAGAGGCATTGAAGAGTGCGATATTCTGGTTGAAGACGGGCGGCAGGATAGTGGTGATATCTTTTCATTCGCTTGAGGACAGGATAGTAAAAAATACCTTTAAGGGATATTCGAAGTTGGGCGTCTTAAAAATTATAACAAAAAAACCCTTGATCCCGGAGCATGAGGAGGTAATAAAGAACCCCCGCTCAAGAAGCGCCAAATTGAGGGTCGCGGAGAGGATAGAGCAGCAAGCATGAGACTTTTTAAGTATATCATACTCTTAGCCATAATTACTTTGACCGCGCTGGTCTATGTTCACCAACAGGTGGAGTTGGTAAAGTTAAGTTACGAAATAGACTGCAAAGAGAAAAAGCTCAAAGAGTTGCTTGACCGAAAAGGCATACTCCGATATAATATATCCAACTTAGAATCGCCCTCCCGTTTGGAGAAGGTTCTTTTGGACAGGAAAGTATCTGTATCCTATCCAAAGAAGGGCCAGGTGATAAGACTGGCGAGGAACCCTTCTTATATACCGAGCGGATCCTTAAGGGTCTCGGGTCTCGGGGAGAGGGCAGGGATATTTAAATTATTTGATTTTCTGGGCGGCGGGCCGGAGGCCCAAGCCAGAGAAAAATAGACGGATTTATATTTTGTGCATAGTGGAACCTTTCGCGCTCGCCAGATATCTGTATTTCTCTTCTTTCTCCTATCTTTAACGCTTCTTATAGTACGCCTATTTTACCTGCAGGGAATAAAACATTCCTTCTATTATAAGATAGCCAATGAAGAGCATATAGTAACGGTTGAGCTGCAGCCTAAACGCGGCACTATATACGACAGAAATATGCGCGTTCTCGCGGTAAACCTGAATAGAATATCCATCTACGCAAATCCACGCGAAATAAAAGACAAGGCAAAAGCTGTAAAGATAATCTCCGCGGTATTGGGCTCAAGTGCCGATTTTGTCAATGATAGATTGTCGCGCGACAAGGGCTTCGTATGGATAAAGCGGAAGGTTACGAACAAGGAAGCCGCCGCGCTCAAAAAATTTAACT
>JAPLMH010000069.1 GCA_026387135.1 Candidatus Omnitrophota bacterium
GTAGATACGTCGCATGTAAGCGCGGTCGTCTCTCAGATAAGACGCCTGAAGCGCGCCGGATGCGAGATTATTAGAGTTGCCGTAAAGACTCAAGCAGACGCGAGGGCAATCAAAGATATAAAAAAGAAGATCGATATTCCGCTTGTAGCTGATATCCATTTCGACTACAGATTGGCGCTCGAGTCCATCAAGAGCGGAGCCGATAAGATCCGTTTGAATCCCGGGAACATCAGGAAAGCCGACGACATAAGACAGGTGATAAGGGCGGCCAAAAGCGCGAAGATACCTATAAGGATCGGAGTGAATTCAGGATCAACCTCTGAGGGCTTTGTCGGGTCCGCGCTTAATTATGTCAAAATCTTTGAAGAGTTGGATTTTCGTGATATAATCATATCTCTTAAGGCTTCCGATGTTGCAAGGACGGTGGAAGCCTATAGAAAGATATCCTCTCTTTGTGATTATCCGTTGCATCTTGGTGTTACGGCATCCGGCCCTTACGATCTTGGCATCGTCAAGTCGTCTATAGGCGTAGGCGCGCTTCTCCTGGACGGGATAGGCGATACAATAAGAGTGTCACTGACGGCAGATCCGGTCGAAGAAGTTATTGCGGCCAAAAGGATCTTGAGCTCTTTGGCTTTAAGAAAGTTCGGGCCCGAGATATTGTCATGCCCGACATGCGGCCGCTGCCAGGTCGATTTAGTAAAGATGGTGAACGAACTGGAGAAGAAGCTTACAACTTGCAGCTTAAAGCTTAAAACTGGCGCGCCGCTTACCATCGCACTCATGGGCTGCGAAGTCAACGGCCCGGGCGAAGCGAAAGAGGCGGATATCGGCATAGCATTCGGCAAGGGAAGCGGGATGCTTTTTAAAAAAGGGAAGATAGTAAAAAAGGTTTCTGTAAAGAACGCCATTAAAGAGTTGATAAGTAATTTATGAGATGGACAAAGAGTTTAATACCCACGCTTAAAGAGGATCCGCAGGACGCCGAAGTCATAAGCCATAAGCTCATGATCAGAGCCGCGCTTGTGAGGAAGCTCTTCTCTGGGGCGTATTCGTATCTTCCACTAGGTCTTAAAGTCCTTCAGAAGGTAAGTAATATAATCCGCGAAGAGATGAACTCTAGCGGCGCTCAAGAAGTCTTGCTGCCGGCCATGCATCCTCCCGAACTATGGAAGAAGACCGGCAGGTATGAGCTCCTTGGGCAGGTATTGATAAAATTCAAGGATAGGCATAATAAAGAACTTGTGCTAGGGCCCACACATGAGGAGATCATAACGGATCTCGTAGCCAACAATATAAAATCCTACAAAGATCTTCCTTTAATACTCTATCAGATCCAGACGAAGTTCAGGGATGAGCCGAGACCCCGTTTTGGAGTAATGAGGACATCAGAATTCATAATGAAGGACGCCTACAGCTTCGACCGCGACGTAGAGAGCATGGAAGCGAGCTATAAGAAGATGTACGACGCGTATTGCCGCATATTCGAAAGATGCGGACTTCCTTATATACCGGTAGAGGCCGATCCTGGCATGATGGGCGGTAATGTCTCGCATGAATTCATGGTTCCGTCGGAAGCGGGTGAGGATGTGATAGCGGTTTGCCAGAAGTGTAAATATGCCGCAAGCACACAGGTGGCGGCGTGTAAAGCTTCGGGTTCGGGTCATAAGGCCCAATCTAAGAATTTGCCGATAGCCGAAGTCGAGACGCCGGATATAAAAACAATAGAGAAGGTGTCGGAGTTTTTAAAGGTAGAACCGACAAAATTGGTAAAGACCCTTCTCTATAAAGCCGATGAAAAGATAGTGGCCCTTTTGTTAAGGGGCGATTTTGAAGACAATGAAACGAAGCTGAAGAATTATTTGAAATGTTCCATTCTAGAGCTTGCTGACGAAAAGGCCGTAGAGGCTATAACGGGCGCTCCTGTGGGATTTTCAGGCCCGGTATCGCTTAAACAAGTGAGGATAGTCGCCGATAACAGCGTAAAGGATATGGTGAATTTTGTTACAGGAGCGAATAAGAAGGATGCCCATCTTATAAATGTCAATATAGGCAGGGACTTTGAGACGAAGGAGTTCGCCGACTTAAGGATAATAACCAAATACGACAAGTG
>JAPLMH010000113.1 GCA_026387135.1 Candidatus Omnitrophota bacterium
AGCGAAATATTTACCGAGACATTTGCAAAGAGGGTAGAGGCTCTGGGCTTAAAGACAGAGTTCTTAGGATATGAAAAGGCGCATACAGAGGCCAAAGTTTTGGCGGTACTCGGCGAGGGAGAGGTCATCCTGGATAAGACCCCATTTTACGGCGAATCCGGCGGGCAGGTCGGAGACTGGGGAAAACTTGAGACCGAGTCCGGCGCGATGGAGGTCGAAGACGCGAAGAAGATAGGCGATACGATAGTTCATATAGGCAAGATGCTGCGCGGGAAGATAGAAAAAGGTGATACGGCGAAAGTTTCGATAAACGAAGATGTGCGCAGAAAGATAATGCGCAATCATACGGCGACTCATTTATTGCAGGCGGCATTGAGAAAAGTTTTGGGCGCTCATGTCCGCCAGACGGGTTCTTTGGTGGACCAGGACCATTTGAGATTCGACTTTACGCATATGAAGAAGATGGACCCGAGAGAAGTGACGAGGGTAGAGGAGATAGTTAATGAGGCAATAAACGCCGCCATGGCGGTAAAGAAAGAGATAAAAAGCATAACTGACGCTAAGGCATCGGGTGCCATGGCCTTATTCGGCGAAAAGTACGGCGATAAGGTGCGCGTTGTTTCTATCGGAGACGTGTCAAGGGAGCTGTGCGGCGGCACGCACGTAGATAATACAAAAGAGATCATCTCTTTTAAGATAACCGGCGAAAGCTCGATAGCTTCAGGAGTACGAAGGATGGAGGCCGTGACGGCTGAAGCCGCAAGGGAATGGGTGAAGAAGCAGGCCCATGCCCAAAAAGAGAGGCTCGAGGCCCAGAACAAGAGAGACGAGGAGAAGAAGGTATCCGGCGCGAGGCTTAACGAGGAGATAGCGAATATAGATAAGTTACTCGCTAAAGCCGCTGCATTTGGTGAAACAAAGATGGTAACGGCGATCATTAAAGGACTTAATATGGAGGGCTTAAGGGTCTTGAGCGACAAGATAAGGCTGAAGGCTCCCTCGTCGCTTATTATCCTAGCGTTCTCTGATGCCGAAAAGGCATCCTTTACGGTCTCATTAACCGATGACTTGGTCAAGAAAGGTATAAAGGCCGGAGACCTGGCAAAAGAGATGGCAAGATTATTAAATGGTTCGGGCGGCGGTAAACCTGATTTTGCACAAGGCGGCGGCAAGGATCCTAAAGGTCTTGCGAAAGCGCTTGAGAATATGGGCGCAATTATTAAGGAGAGACTATCATGAAGCTCGTAAGGGTCGGAAGTAAACAATTCCAAAAATTATGCGACAGAAATTCCGGGCGCAATAAGCGCGTAAGCGAAAGCGTAAGAAAGATCGTAGAGAATGTGAAGCTCTACGGCGACGACGCGGTCATAAAGTATACGCGCAAGTTCGACAGGGTAAAGTTGACTCCTAAAGAGCTTAAGGTAACAGAATGCGAGACCTCGGGCGCTTACCAGGATATAAAACCGGAGTTCATATCGGCGCTAAAGATCGTCATAGATAATGTTACTAAGTTCTATAAAAAACACCTCAAAAAATCCTGGAATATAAAGGACACCAACGGCGTATTGTTAGGTGAGAAAGTGATGCCGCTCGAGAATGTAGGCGTCTACGTGCCGAGCGGCACGGTGCCCCTGGTATCGAGCGTATATATGACGGTGATACCGGCGAAGATGGCGGGTGTGAAGAAGGTGGTGCTCGTTACTCCGCCGAATAAGTATAAATCGATAGATCCTTACATCCTTGTCGTAGCGAATCTTTTGAAAGTTGACGAAATATATAAAGTGGGCGGAGCCCAAGCGATAGCGTCGCTTGCCTTTGGAACAAAGACGATACCGAAGGTGGATAAGATAGTGGGTCCCGGTAATGCCTACGTCACCGAGGCCAAGCGTCAGGTCTTTGGTTTCTGCGACATAGATATGCTCGCCGGCCCTACGGAAGTGGTGATAATAGCGAACCAGTCATCCAATATAAATTACATAAAGGCTGACCTTGAAGCGCAGGGCGAGCACTATATGGGGCTGGCGATACTGATAACTAATT
Organism: Candidatus Omnitrophota bacterium; assembly: GCA_026387135.1. Lineage (GTDB taxonomy): Bacteria > Omnitrophota > Gorgyraeia > 2-01-FULL-45-10 > 2-01-FULL-45-10 > 2-01-FULL-45-10. The sequence continues at coordinate 2,041 of JAPLMH010000113.1, forward strand.
CTAAGAGGATAGTGAGGACCTTAAAGAAAGAGGACTTCAAAGGATATATAATATTGGTGAAGAATATGGATGAGGCGGCCGACGTTGCTAATAAACTGGCGGCCGAGCACCTTCAGATACTGACAAAAGACCCAAAGAAGATAGCTAAAAAAATAGTGAATGCCGGCGCGATATTCCTCGGGCCATATACGCCGGTCGCGGTCGGGGACTATGTGGCGGGACCGAGCCACGTCCTTCCGACAGGCGGAAGCGCAAGGTTCTTCTCCGGTCTCGGAGTGCAGGACTTTTATAAGTGTTCGCATATATTATCGTATACGAAGAGCGCCTTGGAAGAGATCCGCGGGCCTCTGGAGAAGATCGCGGAGATCGAAGGACTAAGAAAACATCTGGATTCGGTTAAAGTGAGATTTGAATAGAAGGAGAATGCGATGGCCAAAAGTTCAAGGATTGCAAAGATAAAACGTAAGACCACAGAGACGGATATCTCGGGCGAGTTGTCGATCGACGGGAAGGGTGTTGCCAATATAAAGACGGGCATAGGTTTTTTGGATCACATGCTGACGCTATTCGCGTTTCATGGGCTATTCGACCTGGCTTTAAAAGCGAAGGGCGACCTTAATGTGGATGCGCACCACACAAACGAAGATATAGCTATCTGTCTGGGTAAAGCGTTCAAAGATCTCTAGGCGATTGTAAGAGCATAAAGAGGTATGGCTCAAAAGAGGTCCCTATGGATATGGCGGCCGCCAAAGTCATGGTCGATATCGGAGGAAGGTACGCATTCCTTTGGAAGATGCCATCGTATAACCAGACAATACCCAGAGAAGATAAATATTCTCTTGATGACGGCAAGGATTTTATGGACGCCTTCGCAAAGAGCGCTAATATAAATCTGCATGTGGAGATATATTCGGGTGAAGACGTGCATCATGTTCTTGAGGCTGTATTTAAGGCGTTTGGCATCGCTATGGATGAAGCAACTCAGATAGACGTGCGCCGCAAAGGTGTGCCGTCAACCAAAGGAAGAATAGATTAAAAATATGATCGTCGTGATCGATTACGGGATGGGGAATCTGCACTCTGTCCGAAAAGCTCTTGAAGTTGTGGGCGCCGGGGCGAAGGTCTCTTCCAGCGCAAAAGATATATTGAGAGCGGATAAGATAGTATTCCCGGGCGTCGGTTCATTCGGCGAGGCTATGAAGGAATTGAAGAGGCGTAAACTCGTCCAGCCTATAAAGGACGCGATCGCTGAGGGAAAACCTTTCCTGGGACTATGCTTGGGACTACAGCTTCTCTTTGAAAGAAGCGAAGAGGCGCCGGGAGTCAAAGGGCTT
>JAPLMH010000145.1 GCA_026387135.1 Candidatus Omnitrophota bacterium
TAATGCCCGACAAAGTTCTTTATAAAGCCTATGATCTCGTTTATATGCTGTGCCGCTATGAACGTCTCGTCTATAACTATATTGGCATTCGGCACAAGCCACGATACCGCGACATCGGGCAATTCTGACTGCGAGTTATACCCGTTAAAGACGTGATAGTGGCCGTCCAAGGCCTGCAGAGCCGCCCTCATCTCGACAAGATGTTGTTTCTTCGGCTCGGTTATGTCCTGCTGAAACGGATCGTCCGTCCATGTAACGGGTATGGGATTACCGCCTGAATCTTTCGGAGCCCCTGATTCATAATTGCCCATGATTTACCCTTTAGGCGTATACGGCGCGCGGGGTCTTATTCTCCCACTTGCCTGACGTTGAGTTATACCGAAGCACATGATTATTGGCCAGCCCTGATATCGATACATCTGATAGAGCCGATAAGTTACTAACCGCGGCCCAGTAAAGAGGCCTTATATCGCTATATATAAATCCCTCGTTAAGGTTAGCGTCCTTATCTTCATAATCGACAACCTTCGACATGGTGTTCTTGCAATAGACAAGGCATATAGGAATACGAGCCGATGGAATTCCTGCCCAGTTAGGGACCGGATTCGCCGCCTCTGTGCCTACCACCCATGACAAGGTCCCTGCCGAATTAACGACCAAAATATCGATCCTCGGGTTGGCCGCAGGCGCCGTAATAACCGGCGAAGACTTTGCCGTCATCGATATAGGCTGCCCACCTATATATGCCTGCTTATAAAAGCTTCCGATCTCGCACGAATCAATAGCGACACTCATCCCACATCGAGCCTTGATAGTATCGAAGATAAAGGTTTGGCTTGCCGGAAGTTGATAGAATCCGAAATCCGTAATGTTCGATAATACGGCGGGCGTTCCGTTGTTCCCATCTGGCACAGCTAGATTCAAAATATCCTGCTTCCACGTGTTCGCTGTCGCATGACTTGTAAGAAGCCAATAACTCACATGCCCTGATCCATCTTCCAAAAAGAGTCTGAATGCTTGAGATACCCCTGAGCACCTCTCCCAGAGAAGAATCTCTTTGAAACCCGAAAGGTCTAACGCTTTTATCCTTGTGACCTGCCTGTTGGGAGTCGCATCAATCACAACCTGTAGAGCAAAGCTCCCCTCTTGTTTTGTCAAAGAATGAGTGACCGCACATCCGGCGCCTGACCACGCGCTTTGAGCCTGCGCGTCAGTTGCGTATTCCATATCATCAAGAATAAAACTTGCTCTCGGCCGTAACGGCATAAGATCGCCCTGAAAGAGGGCCCTCAAGCTATTTCTCAGGTTCATTAATGACATTGAACCTTGTGGCTGATTATGATCGAAATAATGCCTTTCCATTAATTACCTCGCTTCTTATAAATTACGGTATCGCAGGCCTCGCACTTACCTTCGTAAACCTTATTCCCGTTCTTAAGCGTTTTTGCCTGAACTTCCTTCATCGCGACAATCTTCTGACAGGTTATGCAATACCCTTCCATTTAATAACCTTTCGCTTCCCAATCGATTTCTGCGGTTCCTATGGCAGAGCCGGTAAGATCATAGACCCTTGCGTCCATCTGATCCTTGGTCTTATTGCTTAACATGATTATTCCTTTTACGACGTTAACGATAGCGGTATTTACTCTGGGCGGGAAGCTGAACCCCGCGCCGAAAAGCATGGTTTTGCCCGCCAAGGGTATAGCGACGTCTTTGGCCCATGCTACCCGGACAGACGGCGCATTTATGAATATAGAACAGGCGTAAAAATAGACATTGTTGTTTGCGTTGGCCGTAGAGAGAGTGAACTTAAACTTTACGTATCTGGCCCTGTACGTGGCGTT
>JAPLMH010000083.1 GCA_026387135.1 Candidatus Omnitrophota bacterium
TGGACATGTTCATAGATTCCGATCTGAAGGTATGTTCTGAAATATACCTGGAGATATCGCACAGCCTGCTATCTAAAGATTCCGATATAAAGAAGGTAAAGAAGGTATATTCAAAGGATCAGGTCTTCGGGCAATGCAGGCTCTGGCTTGAAGAGCATCTTCCGGGCGTCGCTTTGATCGAGGTCGCAAGCACCGCAAATGCCGCTTCCATAGCTTCAAAAGAGAAGGGCGCGGCATGCATAGCCAGCTCTCTCGCGGCGGCCAAGTATAACCTTAAAGATCTCTATGACTCTATAGAAGACAGCGCCCATAACGTGACAAGGTTCCTGGTGATCGGCAGGACGGAAGCGAAGCAGACCAGGCATGACAAGACGTCCGCGATGTTCTCCCTTAAGGACAGAGTGGGCGCGCTTCATGATATACTCATGCCTTTCAAAAAGTACAGGATAAATCTGACGAAGATAGAGTCCAGGCCGTCCAAGGTAAAGGCCTGGAAATACTACTTCTTCGTGGATATGGAGGGCCATCACCTTGATAAGAAGATATCCAATGCGCTCTCTATATTGAAAAAGAACACTACGTATCTAAAGATACTCGGCTCGTATCCCGCAGCCGAAGTCATATAAGGAAGATGTTTATGGGTAAGATCGACAGGCTATTCCGTAAAGAGATAGAGGATATACCGGTATATATTCCCGGCAAGCCCATCGAGGAAGTCGAGAGGATGCTGGGGCTAAAGCACATTATAAAGGTGGCCTCGAACGAGAACCCTCTAGGGCCTTCGCCGAAAGCCGTTTTGGCGATGAAGAAGGCTTTGAAGGGCGTAAACCGTTATCCTGACGCGGCCTCATGGTATCTTAAGGCCAAGTTGTCGACGACCCTGAAGACAGAGATAGAGAGGATCATTTGCGGGAACGGTTCGGATGAGATAATCATTCTCACGCTTAAAGCTTTCGCCGGCAAGGGCGACGAGGTCATCATAGCCAAGCCGACATTTTTGATATACCAGGTCGCGGCCGGGATCGTGGGAGCGGATATAAAATTTGTGCCCTTGACTAAAGATCTCAAGTACGATCTTAAAGCGATGAAGAGGGCGATAACAGACAAGACGAAGATCATATTTATAGCGAATCCCGATAATCCGGCCGGAACATATGTCACAAAGAGAGAGCTTGAGGAATTTTTTGACGGTCTGCCGGAGGATATCATAGTCTATCTTGATGAAGCTTATTATGAGCTGGCGAGTGATTTTTGCAGCGATTATCCCAACGGCCTCGATTATCTCGACAGGCCAAATCTTATAGTGGCAAGGAGTTTCTCCAAGATCTATGGCCTAGCCGGATTAAGAGTGGGATACGGCGTGACGAGTGCCCGTATAGTGAGATACCTCGATAAGTATAGAGATCCTTTCAATGTCAATATACTGGCGCAGGTTGCCGCCACGGCCGCTCTGGACGATAAAGAGTTCGTTAAGAAGACCCTTAAAACCGTTAAAGAGGGAAAACAGTTCCTTTACGATGAGCTCGGCAAGATGGGGCTCGAGTACGTAAAGACCGCGACCAACTTTATGATGATAGATGTCAAAAGAGATTCTGTAAAGGTCTTTGAGAAGCTCATATGTAAGGGCGTCATAGTGCGCGACATGAAGGCGTGGGGTTACGATACGTTCATCCGCGTCAGCGTCGGTACGCGTGAAGAGAATAAGATATTTATAGATACGCTTAAGAAGGTATTATCCAAATAGGAGTACACGCATGATTATAGTAATGAGGTCCGGCGCAACAAAGAGAGAGATCGATCACTTAATAGGAAAGGTGAAGAAGCTGGGGCTGAAGCCCTGGGTCTCGAGAGGCGTTGAGAGGACCATAGTAGGCGTCATAGGTGAAGAGGATGTTCTGCGGATACAGCCGCTCGAAGCTTTCGCGGGCGTAGAGAAGGTTCTGCCCATATTGAAGCCTTATAAATTAGCGTCCAGGGACTTCAAAAAGGAAGACAGCGTAATAGATATAGGCTCCGGGGTAAAGGTCGGCGGCAAGCGTATAGTGGTGATGGCCGGTCCATGCTCGGTAGAGAATGAGAAACTCCTGATCGATATAGCAAAGCGTGTCAAGAAGTGCGGCGCTACAGTGTTGAGGGGAGGCGCCTTCAAACCTAGGACGTCTCCATATGCGTTCCAGGGCCTTGGCGTTAAGGGCCTAAAGTTTCTAGCCAATGCGAAGAAGGAGACGGGGCTTCCGATAGTTACAGAAGTCATGGATACGCGCGATGTCGAAGTGATAGCAAAGTACGCCGACATATTTCAGATAGGCGCCCGTAATATGCAGAACTTCAATCTTTTGAAAGAGGTGGGCAAGACCAAAAAGCCCGTACTCTTAAAGCGGGGCATGTCCAATACGATAAAAGAGCTCCTGATGTCCGCCGAGTATGTCCTCTCCGAGGGAAACTTTAATGTGATACTCTGCGAGAGAGGGATAAGGACTTTTGAGGACGCAACAAGATTCACGCTCGATATAAACGCGGTACCGGTGGTCAAGTCGCTGAGTCATCTTCCGATAATAGTCGATCCGTCGCACGCAACGGGTAAGTGGGGGCTCGTAGAGCCTTGCGCAAAGGCGGCGATCGCAGGGGGAGCGGACGGGCTTATAATAGAGGTCCATACCAAGCCGGAAGAGGCGATGTCGGACGGTGAGCAGTCATTATTGCCGGAGAACTTTGAAAAACTGATGAAGGAAGTGGGGCGCGTTGCTGAGGCGGTCGATAGAGAGTTATAAATATGGCTCGATTTAAAAAAATTACTATAATCGGAGTGGGGTTGATAGGAGGCTCGATAGGCCTTGCTGTAAGGAAGAGAAGACTCGCCCGAGAAGTTGTGGGCGTCTTCAGGCGTGAATCTACGCTTAAGAAGGCGCTAAAATGCAACGCCGTAGATAAAGCGACCATCTTCATCGAGGGTGGTGTAAAAGGCGCGGACCTGATCATAGTGGCTTCACCCGTGCACTCGATACCGAAGATCGTAAAGACCGCGGCGAAGTATGCCAAAGAGGGCGCTATCATTACCGATGCCGGCAGCACAAAGGCCTGGATAGTAGGTTCGGTGGAGAAGAGCCTAAGGAAGGGAAGGATTCATTTTGTGGGTTCGCACCCTATGGCCGGTTCCGAACATGCCGGCGTTGAGTACGCAAGGGCTGACCTATTCGAAAAGGCGCCCTGCATTGTCACAAAAACAGCGGCGACTGACAGGACCAGCTTAAATAGAGTGATAAAGTTCTGGAGCTCCCTTGGGGCGATAGTTAAAGTAATGAGCCCGGCCGCGCATGACAGGTCCGTATCTTTGATAAGCCACTTGCCTCACATAGTCGCGTTCGGCCTAGCCGGCTCGGTACCGCTAAAGGAACTTCAATATGCGGCCGAGGGGTTTAAGGATACCACGCGCGTCGCTTCAAGCGATCCTGAGCTCTGGGCAGATATATTTTTAACGAATAGAAGAGAGATCCTGAAAGCAGGACGCTTCTTTGAGGAGTACTATAAGGGTATTCTTAAGGCGATATCGAAAGGCGATCACTCCAAAACGGTCAACTTTTTGAAGAGGGCCAAATCAAAGAGAGATGCGCTCACCTATGGGAAAGAAAGCGTCTAAGCCTTTGATCATAGCCATAGACGGGCCGGCCGGCAGCGGCAAGAGCACCGTCTCAAAAATAGTAGCTAAGAAACTCGCTCTTTTATATATAGATACAGGCGCCATGTACAGGGCCCTCACTCTTAAGGCGATGAGGCAAGGGATCGATCTAGAGGATGAGGACGTCCTGGTATCTTTGGCCCGGAATACCAAGATAGGCTTGGAAGAGAAGGATAAGCTTCACGTGCTCCTGGATGGCGAGGATGTAAGCCTTGCGATCAGGACGCCTGACGTTACCGCGAATGTGAAGCATATAGCGCGCGTTCCAGGCGTGCGCCACGAGATGGTGGCGCTCCAGCGCTCGATCGCCAACAAAGACGGCGGCGCCATTCTCGAGGGCAGGGATATCGGCACCGTAGTATTTCCCAATGCCGACTATAAGTTCTATCTGGACGCCAGTCCCCAGGAGAGGGCGAAGAGGCGCTGTAAGGAATTGATCGAGTCGGGCCAGATTGTAAACGAGAGCGGCGTAAAAAAAGATATTTTGATGAGAGACGACTCCGACATGAATCGAAGCGTAGGGGCGTTGAAAAAATGCGATGACGCCATCTTTATCGATACGACCGGACTTTCGATAGACGGAGTCACCGAGAAGATATTAAGCTATATATGCGCCTAAAGTTAGCAAAAAAGGTGGGTTTCTGCTTTGGGGTAAGGCGCGCCGTGAAGATGGCCGAAGAAGTATTGAAGAAGGAAGGCAGGGCCAATTCCCTCGGATCCATAATTCATAATAAGCAGGTCGTCGAGGACCTCTCGGCAAGAGGCTTGAAAGTTATAAAGAGTATAGATGACGCCGATAGCGGCGTATTGATAATATCGTCTCACGGAATAAGTCCGCATCTATCTGGTGAGATCTTGAAACGTTCTTTGAAGCTGGTAGATACCACATGCCCTTTCGTGAGAAATGCGCAGAAGACAGCGCGTTCTCTGGGCGAAGATGGGTATACCGTCATAATAGTCGGGGATGTCAATCATCCCGAAGTTAAAGCGCTTTACGATTTTGCCGGTAAGCTTGCTCATGTGGTGAAGGATGCCCTGGGTCTAAAGGCTTTAAAATTAAAGCCTAACATAGAGATAGGCGTCTTGTCGCAGACGACGCAATCGATGGATAATTTCCTGAACGTCGTGAAGGCGATAATAGACGCCAAGCCGAAGAACTTGAAGGTATTCAATACAATATGCCGGGACGCCCAGGTGAGACAGGCCGCCGCGCGTGACATATCGGGCGAGGTAGAGCTGATGCTTGTAGTGGGCGGGAAGAACAGCGCCAATACTAAAAGATTGTTTGAGGTATGTAAGAATACCCTCCGTAAATCTTATCTCATAGAGACGGAGGGCGATCTGAAGAGTCAGTGGTTTAAAGGTGTTTCAGTGGTAGGCATCACAAGCGGTGCATCGACCCAAAGTGTTAAAATCATCCGTCGTAAAAAACGGACAAGAAAGGAAGGTTGCAAATAGTACATGGCAAAAGAGAAGAACAACATCGAAGTAGAAAATACTGATAAAGAGGAGGTATACGTAAGCGAATTCGAAAAACTCTACAAAGAATCCATAAAGAGTTTCAACAACGGAGAGATAGTAACCGGCAAGATCGTTGCGATCACTTCCAAGGAAGTCGTCGTAGACATCGGCTATAAATCGGAAGGCGCCATAGCTATTTCGGAGTTCTCGGACCCTGACGCGCTTAAGATAGGTGACGACGTGGAAGTTTACTTGGAATCCAAGGAAGACGAGAACGGCATGGTAGTGCTGTCAAAGCAGAAGGCCGAGCGCGCCGTTGGTTGGGATATGGTCATATCCAGATACGGCGAAGGCGACGTGATAGACGGCAAGGTTACCAAGAAGGTAAAGGGCGGATTCATGGTCGACATAGGCGTGGAGGCATTCCTGCCGGCAAGCCAGGCCGCTTTAAAGACGTTTGGCAATTTAAACCAGATGGTAGGCCAGGCCTTCCCGTTCAAGATCATCAAGATAAATAAGCCGCGCAAGAATATCGTCGTCTCAAGAAAAGACGCTATGCAGCAGCAGAAGGACGAAGACAAGAAGAAGGTCTTCGAGACCCTGCAGAAGGGCACTCTCATAAGCGGCATAGTGAGGAATATAACCGACTTCGGCGCTTTTGTGGAGATAAATGCCGGCATAATCGGGTTATTGCATATAACCGATATGAGCTGGGGCAGGGTATCTCATCCGAGTGAAGTCCTTGCTATAGGCGACACTATAGACATTATGGTATTGGATTTTGACCCCAACAGCATGAAAGTATCGTTAGGGCTAAAACAGAAGACGCCGAATCCGTGGGAGACCGTGGATACGAAATATCCGGCCGGGACCAAGGTGAAGGGGACGGTAGTAAATCTCATGCCTTACGGCGCATTTGTTGAGCTGGAAAAGGGCGTCGAGGGGTTGCTGCACATCTCTGAGTTGTCCTGGACGAAGAAGTATAATCACCCCAATGAAATGCTCGCTATAGGAGACAGGATAGAGGCGCAGGTTTTGGATGTGGACAAAGCCAACCGCAAGATATCCCTGGGTCTTAAGCAGCTTGAATCGAACCCGTGGGTGGACGTTGACGCAAAGTATCCGGTCGGCACTAAGGTCAAAGGCAAGATCAGGAACCTTACTGATTACGGAGCTTTCGTTGAGCTCGAGGATGGCATAGATGGCCTGGTACACGTCTCGGATATATCGTGGACGAAGAGGATAGGCCACCCCAAGGACGTCTTCAAAAAAGGCGAGAAGATCGAGGCTGTCGTGCTGGCAGTGGATTCGATCAACAGAAAGATATCTCTAGGCGTAAGACAGTTGAGCGCCGATCCGTGGGATGAGATCGCGGGTAAATACGCACCTGACAGCCAGATGCCGGGCAAGGTGACAAAGATCGCGAACTTCGGGTTATTTGTGGAGATATCTCCTGACCTAGAAGGATTAGCTCATATCTCCGAGATAAATTTAGCTGAAGGCGATAAACTGGAAGAGAAATTTAAAGTAGGGGATGAGCTTAAGGTTAAAGTGGTAAAGGTCGATTCTGTAACTCACAAGATAGCGCTATCGCTGAAAGTGTAGAATAGTTACTTCCGGTCGAAGAACGGGCTTTTGCCTGTAACGCTTAATGGGATACCTAGGGCCTGCTTAACGGTTTGACTGAAAAGTTTCAGATCGAGGCAGGCCCTTCCTATTGAATACATCACGCGGTTGTCGGTGTGAAAGTCGCTTGCCGTTGCAACAGCAGAACCTACGGCTATACCCAAGTCTATAGGGTTATAGGCGCACGTTCCTTTGTGTTTCGCCATATCTACGCATGTATCGTAGCCGCAAAATCCGCAGTTCAATCCGGCAGGATTATTCCTTACTCCTACTACAAGTATGACGGGAGAGTCCGTAATACAATTAGCGTCGCGCTCAAATCCGGGTCTCGCGTCCGTCTTTGAGATCTCTTTCATCTTCTCAATGAGCCTATTTTTTGTCGCATCGTCATCTATCGCGATAACTTCTATATTGTCTATACCGCGCGTCTTCGGCGCGGTCCTCGCCGCGACCGCCATGAACTCCGCGATATCCTTAACCGCCGCCTTCTCCAGCTCGTTCGAATTTTTCATTATTTCCACCTCGCCTCAAGAATAGCACGCACTTCTCATATGGTCAATAATTTTCTTTGGAAAATTAGCGGGATGCGGTATAATCACATTTCGCAAAACGAAAGGAATTAACCGTGGACAGATACAAAACTAAATCGCTCAGCGCCATCGAGGAGAAGATGGCTGGTGTTGACGAGGACTCGCTGAGGTATAAGATCCTGTCGAGCGCCAAGAGCTTCAAGACATCGTGGATAGACCTGGGGCAGTCGC
>JAPLMH010000015.1 GCA_026387135.1 Candidatus Omnitrophota bacterium
ATCATAAAAGATATCCTGGAGCATAAGGGCACGATAGTCGCTACAGATAAGATAGATAAGAAGAGGCCCGAGCTATTTCCCGCCCACAGAGAAGATAAGTATAAAGCATATGTTTCGATAGGTGAGGGCTGTAATAACTTCTGCTCGTACTGTATAGTTCCCTATGTGCGCGGTAAAGAGAGGTCCAGGGACGCAAAGGATATAATCAAGGAAGTAAAAGATCTGGCCGGGCGCGGGTTTAAAGAGGTCATGCTCTTGGGGCAGAATGTTAATTCATATAAAGATGTAGGCTTCATTAACCTTTTGAAAGAACTTAATGATATCAAAGGCATCGAACGCATACGTTTTATGACGAGCCACCCGAAAGACGCGTCGGTGGAACTATTTAAAGCCATGCGCGATCTCGATAAGGTCTGTGCTCACCTACACCTTCCTCTGCAGGCAGGCTCCGACAGGATATTGAAGCTCATGAACCGCGGCTACAATGCAAGGAAGTATCTAGAGATGGTAAAAGAGTATAAAAAGTATCTGCCCGGGGGCAGCATTACCACAGACATAATAGTCGGTTTCCCATCCGAAACAAAGAAGGATTTCGAGAAGACCGTAAAGATAATGAAAGATATCGATTTCGACGGGGCATATATGTTCAAATATTCGCCCAGGCCGCCCGCAAAATCCTCCAAACTGAAAGACGACGTCTCTCAAAGAGTTAAGGAGGAGAGACTAGAGACACTCATCAATCTTCAGTGCCAGATCTCGTTAAATAAAAATGAACTATTGACAGGTAAGACTTTTGATGTTTTAGTAGATGGACAGAATAAAAAAGATCCTTCCAAGTTCACCGGCAGGACCGGCACTAATAAGGTGGCCGTCTTTGACGGATCAAAAGATATGATAGGTAGGATCGTCAGCGTTAAGATAGAATCAGTAACGCCCCATGCATTAAGAGGGAGGGTTGTATGAGTCGTCGCGTGCTTCATATAGCGGCAGTTTTAATAGTGCTTTCCGTTGCTTTTGCAGGCACATCATACGCGAGAGCGACCGTCGAAAACCTGTCGCAGGTTGAGAAGATATTTTTGCAGGGCAAGTATGACAGGGTAGTCTCAGAATCGAGCAGATTGATCGATTCGGGAGCTTACGGTAGAGAAGAGCTCTTCTATCTTAAAGGCTTGAGCCAGGCGCAGCTTGCCAGGTTCAGTGAGGCCCGCCGGACTTTTGAATATATGGTTGAGAGATACCCCAAAGGCAAGAGGGCTTTTGACGGTTATATAGGAATAGGCGATGCCTATTTTTTAGAAGGAAAATATGCCGAATCGATCTCAAGCTATAACGATGCCCTGGCTAATTTCCCGAACCACAAGAACGCAGCAATAGTTTACTACAAGATCGGCAATGCCTATCACAAGCTGGGATCAGAAGATAAGGCAAAAGAATATTTTGATAAGGTGAAGAACGATTCACCGTTGAGTTTCGAATCCAAGATGATCCCTAAAGACCTCGGAACATCATCGGGTCCGATCGCCGCCGTGAAGTCCTTCTTTAAACCCGATGCTACTTCGGCAGAATCCGATCCCGGCGGCTATTTCTACGTCCAGGCGGGATATTTTAAGAGCAGAAGTAACGCCGAAGGTTTGACTGAAAAATTGAAGCGCAAAGGATACGAGAGCTACCTGGCCACTCAGATAAAGAGCGGCTCCACTTTCTATAAGGTAAAGGTAGGGCGGTTCAAGACCAAAGGTGAGGCCGAAGCGATGTCCGGCAAGCTTAAGTCCGATGGATATAAGACCAGGGTATGCCACTAGACAAAAGCGCCGCTATATTCATAGTCGGGCCCACAGCTATCGGAAAGACGGCTCTTGCGCTTGATTTGGCGCGTAAGATCAATGGTGAGATAATCTCCTGTGATTCGATGCAGGTCTATAAGGGGATGGATATATTAAGCCAATCCCCCAAGAAGACCGAAACAAAAAAAGTCCGCTACCACCTCGTAAGATTTTTAAGCCCCACAAAAGAGTACTCGGCAGGTTCCTTCAAAAGAATAGCCGCTCATCTTATTGATGATATTATCAGGCGCGGAAAGACCCCCATTATAGCGGGCGGCACAGGCTTGTATGTTAAAGCCCTTGTGGACGGCCTCTTCCCCACGCCAAAGGCTGACCCGAAGTTCCGTAAAGAGATGTATGATCATGCTGCCCGTTACGGAAATATGCGACTATACAAAAAACTGGAAAAGATCGATCCGGATTCGGCGAGCACTATCCACCCAAATAATGTCAGGCGCGTAGTGAGGGCGCTTGAGATATGCCATTCTACCGGCCGCACAATGACGGAATTAAAGAGAGGCACGAAGGGCATAGCCGATAAATACAGGATAAAGATCTTCGGCCTCAATGCACCGCGGGAAGAGGTCTATGCAAATGTAAATGCAAGAGTGGAGAAGATGTTCGCTTCGGGCGTTGTCAGAGAAGTGAAGAAATTATCCGGAAAGAGATTGAGTAGAACTGCGAGGGCCGCTTTAGGGCTTAAAGAGATCCTGGGGTATTTAAAAGAAGAATACTCTCTCGACGAAGCGAAAGAGCTTATGAAGCGGAATACCCGCAGATATGCCAAGAGACAGTTGACATGGTTCCGTGCCGATAAGCGCATAAAGTGGATCAAGGATGGAGAGAAAATAAGATGGAACGAGCTATTACGGTAACGGTTGATCTGGGCAAACGCGAAGACTGGACTGCAGAAGAGCGTTCTCATGAATTGAGAGAGCTTGCCTCATCTTGCGGTGCCTCTGTCATCAAGGAGTTAATAGTCAACAGGGACAGGATAGATTCAGGCCATTATATAGGCTCAGGCAAGGTAGAGGAGATCGCTATTATATGCGCCGAGGAGAAGATAGATGCCGTTATCTTCAATAATGACCTCACGGGAAGCCAGGAGAAGAACCTTGAAAAGATCATAAAGGCAAAGATCGTGGACAGGACGCGGCTGATACTCGATATATTCGCCCGCCGGGCGCATTCCAATGAAGGAAAACTACAGGTCGAGCTGGCCAGGTTATTATATATGCTTCCGAGGCTTACCGGTAAGGGTGTCGAGATGTCGCGTCCCGGAGGCGGTATCGGCACTAGCGGCCCAGGCGAACAGAAGCTTGAGGTCGATAGGCGCAGGATCAACTCCCGCATGTCTCGTTTAAAGAAAGAGCTCGATGGCTTAAGCAAGCGGCGCGGCATGATGCGTAAGAAGAGGACGAGGAACTCTCTGCCGTCCATAGCGATAGTAGGATATACGAACGCTGGCAAGTCGACGCTTATCAACGCGTTGACGTCTTCAAACGTGATCGTGCAGGATAAGCTATTTTCTACGCTCGACCCTACCGTTCGCAGATTTGTGCTGCCGGGCAGGCGAGAGATACTATTTATTGATACAGTAGGTTTTATCGACAGATTGCCTCATCACTTGGTGGAAGCCTTCAAGGCTACGCTGGAGGAAGTGTCGCAGGCCGATATGCTTTTACACGTGGTCGATATCAGCCACCCAAAGGCGAAGGAGCAGTCGGATGCTGTGTACAAGGTGCTGGATGAGATAGGCGCTAAAGGCAAACCGGTGATCACGGCGCTCAATAAGATAGATAAGGTTCAGGATAGATCCCTTATCGACAAGGCGTTAAAATCGTTTGTCAATCCCGTCCCTATATCCGCTTTAAAGAGAGAAGGGCTTGATGGGCTTATCGCAAGCCTGATCAATGTCAAAACAAACCCCTAAATCGCTTGACAAAAAGAGCATTTTCGGGTAAACTCTTCATTAGCACTCTTTAATTTAGAGTGCTAATTCTTATGAATCCAAACAGACGAAGAGAAGAGATCCTGGAGATGATCATCGACCGGTATATCGAGTCGGCCGAGCCGGTAGGCTCAAGAGCCATCTCGAGAAAACTCGGTCTTTCGAGCGCCACCATACGCAATGTCATGAGCGATCTAGAGGATGAGGGTTATATAACGCACCCCCATACATCCGCCGGCAGGATACCCACAGATAAGGGATACCGTTATTACATAACTACCCTAATGCACAGAAAGAACCTTAACGAAAAAATGGTAAAGATGGTGGAGGCGCAATACCATCAGAAGGTCGAGAACCTGGGGGATGTACTTGAAAAGACATCGCACCTGATCTCAAGCCTCACCAACTATGTCGGCGTCACGATGATGCCGGGAGTTGAGAAGCTGTACTTTGACGGCACGAGCCACCTCATGGAACAGCCGGAATTCCAGGACATATCAAAACTTCATAATCTATTCAAATGCCTGGAGGACAGGGTCAGTATCCTAAAGGTCCTTTGCGATTCACCGGACGATGACAGATTGACCATACATATAGGTAAAGAGAATAAGTCGAGCAGTTTAAGCGAATGCAGCATAGTCACCCGCGGATATAAGATAAAGGGCAAGGCGTCTGGAAAGCTCGGCGTTATCGGCCCGAAGCGCATGGTCTATGAAAGGGTCATACCCATGGTGGAATATCTTGCCGATACGGTAAGCAATATACTTTACGATATGGACGAATGAATATGAAAGACAAGAATAACGACAAAAAAAATAACGAGATACCGGAGACCAAAGAGACGATCACTATCTTGAAGACCGAGTACGAGGCGCTTAAGGCCAAGTGCGATGAGAAAGACGATTTCCAGGATAAATATCTCCGGGCTCACGCGGAGTTTGAGAATGCCAGGAAAAGAATTGAGAAGGATAAGTACGATTCTCTTAAATATGCCAACGAAAATTTCGTTCTGGACTTTCTGCCGATAATCGATTCGCTGGAGATGTCGGAGAAGCATATAAAGGAAGCGAAGGACTTCAAGGCCGTGCAGGAAGGCGTCGATATGATACACGTCCTGATACAGAAATTCCTGAAAGATATAGGAGTGGAGAAGATAAAGACCATAAGGGAGAAGTTCGATCCCCATTTTCATGAAGCAGTAGAGACAGTTGACATAAAGGATAAAGAAGAAGGTACTATAGTCGAAGAATTAAAGCCGGGCTACACTTTCAATGGAAAGCTGTTAAGACCGGCCTCGGTAAAAACAGTAAAACACGGAGGTTAAAGATGGCAAAGGTTATAGGAATAGATCTGGGTACATCGAATTCAGCGGCAGCCTACATGGAAGCGGGCAGGCCCGTCATAATACCCTCGGCGGAAGGGGCCGGAGTATCGAGCGGCAAGGCATTTCCGTCGTTCGTCGCTTTTACGAAGGACGGACAGAAGTTAGTAGGAGAACCGGCCAAGAGGCAGGCTTCGATGAACCCCGAGGGCACCGTCTTCGCCGCAAAACGCAAGATGGGCACGGACTTTAAATACAAAATATACGGAAAAGAGTATACGCCCCAGCAGATATCGGCTTTCATACTGGCAAAGATAAAACAGGACGCGGAGAATTATCTCGGTGACACGATCAGCGAAGCCGTTATTACTTGCCCCGCGTACTTCAATGACAACCAGCGTCAGGCGACCAAGGATGCCGGTGAAATAGCCGGCTTAAAGGTATTAAGAATAATCAACGAGCCCACGGCCGCGTGTCTTGCGTACGGACTTGATAAGGCCGGTAAAGAGCAGAAGATAATGGTATTCGATCTCGGCGGCGGAACTCTCGACGTAACTACTCTGGAAATGGGATGGGACGATGAGCATAAGGCCGCGACGTTTGAAGTAATCTCAACCAGTGGCGATACGCAGCTTGGCGGCACGGATATGGATAATGCCATGGTGGATTACATAATGAAGGAGTTCAAGAAAGAGACCGGGATAGACCTAAAGAATGACAAGATGGCTGCGCAGCGCGTCAGAGAAGCTGCCGAAAAAGCAAAGGTAGAGCTTTCGAGCACCATCACCACAGATATAAATCTGCCGTTCATCACCGCGGACCAGACCGGCCCGAAACATTTAACGATGACGCTGAACAGGGCAAAGCTCGAGGAGCTCGTCTCTCCTATAATCGAAAAGTGCCGCGGCCCGATAGAGAGAGCTCTTACGGATGCTAAGTTGACGGCTAAGGACATAAATAAGATAATCTTGGTCGGCGGTCCTACAAGGATGCCGATAGTACAGAAGTTCGTAGAGGATTATGTAGGAAAGAAGATAGAGCGCGGCGTTGATCCCATGGAGTGCGTGGCTTTAGGAGCCGCCATACAGGCTTCTATCATGAGAGGCGAGACGAAGGACGTCCTGCTCCTCGATGTCACACCACTATCTTTAGGTATCGAGACCCTTGGTGGGGTTTGCACCCGCCTGATCGATAGGAATACGACCGTGCCTACGAAGAAGAGCCAGATATTCTCGACCGCAGCGGATAACCAGACCGCAGTTACCGTACGTGTCCTGCAGGGGGAGCGCAAGATGGCGGACGGCAATGTTGAGCTCGGGAGATTCGATCTTGTGGGCATACCTCCGGCGCCGCGCGGAATTCCGCAGATAGA
>JAPLMH010000143.1 GCA_026387135.1 Candidatus Omnitrophota bacterium
CCGATGATATGGAGAATGATTGTAATACGGAAAGCCAGGACCAGCGGGAAAAGCTTTTCAATTGGTTTGCGAAGGCCGTGCTGAATGCCGGGAACGAAAAAACCAATATCGTTGTAATAGGAACGATACTACATTTCGATTCACTCCTTGCCAGGCTAATATCCGATGCCGATCGATCTAAATGGAAAGGTATGGTCTACAGGTCGGTCATTTCATTCGCGGCAAAGCAGGATCTGTGGCTACGGTGGTCCAGGATATTGAACTATAATGAATCCTATAAAGAGAAAGAAGGCAAGGAAGCCGCCGATCTATTCTTTAAGAATAATGATACGGCGATGCTTGAAGGATCAGAAGTGTTATGGCCGGAAGAGGAGAGCTACTACTCACTTATGCTGAAGAAGGATAACAATGAAGCTGCCTTTAATTCCGAAAAGCAAAATAGTCCTTCAAACCCGGCGGAAAGAAGCTTTAATATGGAGGAAGCGTATTACTGGGATAGAAATGGTATGACAGAGCAAGAGCTTCTGGATAAGCTCGGCAAAAACGTAGTAATGATTGGCGCCTGCGACCCAAGCTTCGGCGCTAAAGGGAAAAGCGCCGATTATTCGGCTATAGTTACTATAGCCTACGATAGCGCCACAGGGACAGGGTATGTATTGGATGCCGATATCCAAAAGCGCGAACTCGAGAAATTGTACGAAGGCATCACGGCGCTTTGTTACAAGTGGAGATACAGTCGATTTGGGATAGAAGGTAATTCAGCTCAGATTGCCATAATCAACGAGGTTAAGAGGCGATGCTCCGAGCAGAACATAGATGTAGAGCTAGAAAGTATTTCCAATTACGCCAATAAGGAGTCGAGGATCCGGGTGCTACAGTCCCCTATAAAGACGGGCAGGATTCAATTCTCTTTAAAACATCATGAGCTGTTGCAGCAGTTGAAATACTTTCCAAAAGGCTCTCATGATGACGGTCCTGATGCCCTGGAAATGGCATACATTGGAATATGTCAGGGTATCTTAACGCATAGAGTAAGCTGGCTGCCGCTTGTAGGAGGGGATAAATACATACCGGGGAATTGGCAATTCGATAGGCACGAAAAATTTACTAAGGATCCAGATGCCCGTGATTATGGGGATAACTACATTATAGATACCGATGATGACGATGATGATTAGTTAGGCAGGGCGCTGTATACAGAGAGTTTCTTCGTTACCGAAATTTATCGGGCGAGAGAGTCGTAGTCACGGGCCCGTGAGCGGATAGAAAAACCCTCTCAGATCCCGTCCGAGCTGTATACGGAGAGACATTTCCTCACCACGAGAGAATTTCACTAGCAAATATTGACTGTGGGCCGTGAGTGGATAGGGAAAGCCTTTCTAATTCATTCTGGGCTGTGGCACCCCCTCGTTGAAATTGATCGCCCGGACTTGAGCGAATACATTTCTATTTCCAAGTATGTTTATAGAGAGAACGAGCTTTGGCGGCGGCGGGCGGGAGGGGGTGGAGGTAGATTTGAGCGACAGAAAAACTCTCTGCATGCGGCTTATTTTAAGTTGATATAGTTTTAGGGGTGATAGTCAGGTAGATAAGAAAAGTCGGAAGGGAGCATTACATATAAAATTGAGGTATGAGGCATATTGATTGACATTGATATTTTATAGTTCTACAATATCATCATAAAATAAAAGAAACCAAAGAGCGGTGTAGGCTAGAGGCTGAGGAGGTATTATAAATGACGCTATTTTATAGGCTACCAGAATGGGCGTGCTTTATAGCGACGCTGATATTCGTGCAGATTTCTCATGAAATAGGCTTCAGGATCGGAACCATGCGGCGGCTAAAACCCGGGGAGAACCCGGAAACGGCCGCGGGAACGATATCCGGTGTAGCGATAGGACTGCTGGCCTTTATGCTGGCTTTCACATTCAACGGCGCTTCAAATAACCACGACCTACGGAAGGATTTGCTCATTGACGAAGCAAATATTGTCCGAACGGCATATCAGCGATCCATGCAGCTGCCAGACCCTTACTGTGCTAATGTCCGTGATCTTTTACGGGAGTACGTAGACATCCGTCTGAATATGAGTCAACATCGCAGGGGGAATTTTAAGCAGGTATTTGATCGCATGAAAGTTATTCAACATGACTTGTGGTCAACGGCTCTGGAGCTTCAGAAAAAAGAACCAAATACACCGATGCTCGGGCTTTTTACGGAATCACTGAATGAGTTATTCAACCTGAACGCTAAGCGATCCAACGCCTTTCTTCAAGGCCGTATTTCCATTATCATATGGATTGTGTTATATTTTTTAACATTTATCACAATGACTATGGTGGGCTACCGGATCGGTTTACATGGCATACGAAGTACTTTTATGGAGATAACTTTAGCTCTGGCGTTTTCTGCAGTTTTATTATTAATAATAACTCTTGATCATCCTAATGGAATGCTGAAAGTCGATCCAAGACCATTGGCGGATGTTTTAAAGATACTTGGCTCTGGTAGCTGAGGCGTGAATTTGACAGAAGTCCTACTTTATGGTTATCAAAACAGGTAATACTTCCCCCTGGGTAATACGAATATTAAGGAGTGTTAAGATGTTTAAGCGAACGGGTTTGATAATAATCAAGATATTAATCGTAATAATATTTTCCTTGGCCGTTTGTAACGGCTACGCCCAAACTGCCGAAGAAGAGACTATGAAAAAAGGCGCAGACCTTATACGCCATGATAAATTTGATGAGGCGATAACAGAATTTAATACTGTCATAATTGTCAATCCTAAGTCAGCTAGCGCATATTACAATTTAGGATTTGCCTATGACAAAAAATGCGATCTGGACAAGGCCATCCTCAATTTCAGTAAAGCGGTAGAGATAGATCCAACCCTTGCAGATGCTTACTATAATCGCGGTTTTGCCTATTATAAAAAAGGTGCTTTTGACAATGCAATTGCTGACTATAATA
>JAPLMH010000114.1 GCA_026387135.1 Candidatus Omnitrophota bacterium
GCGACCACAGATAAGATAGCCTTGATAGAGATAGGCGACGATACCCTAAAGAGCCTCGGCCAGTGGCCCATCTCAAGAAATTATCACGCGCTACTCATAAAGGCCCTTTCGGAGGCCGGTGCCAAATCTATAGTATTCGATATATTCTTCGCCGAGCCGAGCGAAGAAGATGGTGAGCTAGAAGGCGCTATCAAAGATTCAGGGAGGGTCTACCTGCCTTTCATATTCGACCTGGATATGAAGAAAAAAGATCCTTACGAGCGCGCAAAAGATTATTCCGCAAAGAACCTCTTAAGGTTCAGCCTGGCCGATAAAGGCGAAGGCCACATAAATATACTTCCCGATGTCGATGGAAAGTTCCGCCGCATCCCGCTCCTGGTGAATTACAACGGCAAATGGCACCCGTATCTGTCGTTCCTGGCCACATGCGATTATCTAAATATACCCATCGATGATGTAAAGATCGTCCCCGGAAAATATATCACCTTGGGCCGTATGAGGATACCGATCGAAGACTCCTCGAACATGATAATAAATTTTTCAGGCCCGTGGGGAAAGAGCTATAAACACTATTCATACTCAGATGTAGTGCAGTCGTTCGTGGCGCCCGCCATAGGGCAAAAACCGATCCTCGACCTGAATATGTTCAAGGATAAGGTCTGCGTCGTGGGACTCACCGCCACCGGCACTGTGGACCTGCATCCCAACCCTTTCGAGACGCTCTATCCGGGGTTCGGCATACATGCCGAACTCTTTAATTCGCTCCTGTCGGGGCGTTTCATATCACGCGTTTCTAAAGAAGTCAATCTTATCATCCTGATCATTCTTTCCATCGTGGCGGCCATAACCACATTAAAGACAAAGCCCATAAAAGGCCTTTTGATTCTGATATTCATAGAACTCTTCTTCCTGGCGTCGGCTGTACTGATATTTAACGTATGGGGAATATGGATAGACCTCTTCTATCCGGCCACTGTGCTCTTCCTGCTTTATATGCTCCTGACCCTCTATAAATATATTTCAGAATGGAAGAAGCGCCTGCTTCTGGAGAACGAACTAGGTATTGCTAAGAAAATCCAGCAGAGCTTTCTGCCGAAAAGCCTCCCCGAGACCAGCGGCATCGATATCGAAGCGGCCATGTTCACCGCGCGCCAGGTCGGCGGCGATCTATATGATTTCAGGACATTCTCTGACGGAACGCTCGGCGTGATGATAGGTGACGTATCGGGTAAAGGCGTGCCGGCAGCCCTCTTTATGGCTATGGTCACTAGCGAATTCAAATTTTTTGCGGCGCCGGGTATAGCGCCGGAGACCGTCTTAAGC
Source organism: Candidatus Omnitrophota bacterium (assembly GCA_026387135.1). Lineage (GTDB taxonomy): Bacteria > Omnitrophota > Gorgyraeia > 2-01-FULL-45-10 > 2-01-FULL-45-10 > 2-01-FULL-45-10. The sequence goes on from JAPLMH010000114.1 coordinate 1,324, forward strand.
GGCCTCAATTCAAAGCTCGCGAAAGAGTCTTCTTCAAACCTATTCGTCACGGTATTTTATCTGATATTCGATATGAAGAAGATGACCGTTAAATTCTCCAACGGCGGACACCTACCCGTAATACGCCTTGATGCGGCAGGAGAGGCGGAACTTTTGGACGTGTCCGAAGGCACACCTCTCGGGCTGATAGATTCCGCCTATGGAGGCAAAGAGCTGCAGTTCAAAAAAGGCGATACATTCATCTTGTACACCGACGGGGTTACGGAAGCCATGAATTCGCGCCGGGATCTCTATGGCGCCGATAGGCTCATCAGGACCGCGAAAGCTTCCCGGGCCCTTCCTCCCAAAGGCATCATTGAAAAAATATTAAAAGATGTGCGCAGCTTTGAACCGCAATCCACACAGCACGACGATATAACCGTTATCGTAATGAAGATAACGTAGCATTCCGGCGCCTTGTTAAGAGTCAAAATATCTATTTGACCTAAAGCTCTTTTTGTACTAGGATTCTATTATGAAGAAATCGACCATAGCCATTATTGCTCTTACCTTAATATCTATATCTATAGCACTGACCTGCCAAGCCGCGGAAGAAAAGATAAGCGCCGTCCTTGAGAAGGGCATCGGGCAGTACAAGCACGAAAATTACGATGAAGCGCTTATTACGCTGAAGAGCGCTCAAAGTGAGGCTCCTCAGTCATCGCTCGCCGCATACTACCTCGGCCTTACATACAAACAGCTGCAGGATTACGAGCAGGCCATTCCCCACTTGAAGGATGCGGTAACATTTTCCCCGAAGATAAAAGGCGCTCTCCCTGAACTTGTAGATTGCTATTACCAATTAGGAAAGCTTGAAGAGGCCAAGACCTGGATAGCCGAGGCGCAAACCGACGGTATAAGGCCGGCGCAGATGACATTTTTAAAGGGCCTGATACTATTAAAAGAAGAGAAGTGGGAAGATGCGATCGAGACATTTAAGGAAGCTAAAAAATTAGATCCCGCTATGGCGCAGACCTGCAACTACCAGATAGGGATAGCTTATTTAAAGGGCAAGAAGATCAGCGATGCGCAGAAAGCGTTCACAGAGGTCGTCATTACGGATCCCAGTTCCAATATGGCCAACTTTGCCAATGAATACGTAAGCACTTTGTCAAAAAGAAGAGAGGCGACGAAACCATTCAAATTCGCGTTCAACGCCGCCTGGCAATACGATGACAATGTCATACTGAAGCCGGATGATAGCGCCATGGCAATCGACATTTCCGACAAGGCCGATTCGCGCCAGGTCTATACGGCAAGCGGCGAATATAGCCACATGTTCAATGACTGGCTGGGGGCGAGAGCCCTTTACACTTTCTATTACGCGAAGCAGAGCAACCTCGGTTTTTACGATACGGTCGTTAACAATTTCATGATCCAACCGACCGTCTATATGCAGAACGCGCTTATAACTTTTCCGTCGGGATATTCGCATACGCTTGTAAATGACAAAGCGTATCTGTCAAGCCCGTATGCTTCAGGCGTATATAGCGTCATGGTGGGCGATTCAAATATGGGCAATCTATCGGTAGTGTATAAGAACGAAGATTACCTCTGGACGCCCAGCATACCCGCCGAGAACAGGGACGGGAATAATCTTGCCGGAAGTTTAGGTTGGTATCAGTTCTTCGCGGACAAGAAAGGATTTCTTAATCTGCGCTATGCCTTGGATAAGGACTGGACTCGAGGTAACAACTGGGAATATCTGGGAAACAGGATCAGTACAACGCTCCTGATACCAGGCTCGACCGTCCACTCATTTTTGGATAAGTTCAATCTTACAGTTACGGGAGATATATTCTTTCAGGACTTTTCGAACAGCAATACGGTATATAATGTATGCAGAAAAGATACCGTCTACACGGTCTCGACATTGGCCTCCTATAAGATCTTCAAGGATGCCGAGATACAACTGCAGTATACGCACGTGGTGGATAATTCTAATGTCAGCGTCTATCAGTATACTCGTAATGTCTACAGTGCGGGAGTGGAGATAAAGTTCTAAAAGGAGAAACAATTATATGAAAAAGATCATCTTGATCCTTCTGTTTCTATTTGTG
>JAPLMH010000150.1 GCA_026387135.1 Candidatus Omnitrophota bacterium
TATCTTGACTTAGTTCCGTCCGCCAGACTGCTGAACCCTACGCGAGCGCTCTTATTGCAATTTTTACAGAAGAGCGCGAGGTTCGACAGATGGATGGAGCTCTCCTTCTGCACAATACCACCCTGCGGATTATCCTGCGATTTTCTCGCATGCTTCTTCACGTAATTAATGCCTTCGACGAGAGCTCTCTCTTTTGCCGGATATACCCTGAAGACCTTGCCGGTCTTACCCTTATCTCTTCCGGCTAGGACAAAAACATTATCGTGTTTCTTTATCTTATTCATTATATAACCTCCGGAGCGAGCGATATGATCTTCGTGAAGTTCTTATCCCTGAGCTCTCTTGCCACGGGTCCGAAGATCCTCGTTCCCCTAGGATTCATCTGCAGATCTATGATGACGATCGCGTTCCTGTCGAACCTCAATATGCTTCCGTCCGTCCTCTTTATAGGAGAGGCCGTCCTCACAACCACACCCTTGCAGACCTCATGGTTCTTAACCGTGGCGTCCGGCGTGGCTTCTTTTATGTTACAGGTTATTATGTCGCCTATGTCGGCATATTTCTTATTGGAGCGCCCTATTACGCCTATCATGGATGCTTTGCGCGCACCGGTATTATCAGCTACGTCTACTATAGATCTCATTCTTATCATTTTCTGTGCCTTCGCTCTTTACTGCTTTTTTATGATCTCAACCAGTCTCCATCTCTTTGTCTTGGAGATGGGCCTCGTCTCTTCGATCTTCACTGTATCGCCGATCTTCGCGGCATTCTTCTCATCGTGCGCCTTAAGGGTCGAGTGCGACTTGACCAATTTATCATATACAGGGTGATGCGAGATCCTGTCTATAACTACCGTGATCGTCTTGTTCATCTTGTTGCTCTTGACAACGCCGATCCTTTCCTTGCGACTGTTTCTCTCGTTACTTTTTTGCATTCATCTTCTCCCGTATAATGGTCTCGCAACGCGCGATATCTCTTCGAACATCGTTTATCTTGTGAGGCTTCTCTATCCTGCCCGCTTCAGCCTCGCTCCTCAAACCGTAGAGCTCCTTCTTCAGGACCTCTTCCTTCATCTTTATCTCTTCTACCGTCATATTTCTCAATTCATTAGACTTGATCATATATTATCCGTGCGCCCTTGTTATGAATTTTGTTCTTATTGGGATCTTAAACGCGGCCACTCTCATAGATGCCTTCGCAAGCTCGGCCGGCACTCCGTCCATCTCAAATAGTATCTTACCCTTCTTTATTATGGCTACCCAATGGCTCGGATCGCCCTTTCCTTTACCCATTCTGGTTTCGGCCGGCTTCTTCGTGACCGGATGGTCCGGGAATACTCTGATCCATACCTTGCCGCCGCCTTTTAAGTGGCTAGCCAAAGTTACCCTGGCGGATTCTATCTGCCTGTCGGTCATCCAGCAGTTCTCCAAAGCCTTCAGCCCGAACTCGCCGAACGCTAAAGTCGACCCTCTGAAAGCGGTCCCGCCCATCCTGCCCCGCTGCGCTTTTCTGAATTTTACTCTCTTCGGCATCAACGTCATATCGATCTACCTCTTTAAATTGATTTGAACTGCTTCTTCTCTTCCGGCTCTTCCTCTTTCTTATCCAGTATCTTATCGCCCTTATATATCCACGTCTTTATGCCTATGAGGCCGAATTTGGTAAGCGCCTCCGTAAATCCGTAGTCTATCTCAGCCCTGAGCGTCTGCGCGGGGATCGATCCGACGCGGTAGCTCTCACGACGAGCTATTTCTGAACCGCCCAACCGGCCGCCGCAAATGATCTTGGCGCCTTTAGCTCCGGAGTCGAGCGCATTTTGTATCGCCTTTTTCATCGCTCTGCGGTGAGGAATACGCTTCTCAAGCTGCATCGCTATATTCTCAGCCACGAGCTGCGCATCCATATTGGGATTCTTTATCTCTTTTATATCTATGATGACATCTTTTCCCGCTATCGCAGTCACCTCTTCTTTAAGCTTTTCGATCTCAGCGCCGCGCCGGCCTATTATGATGCCCGGCCTTGCCGTAAATATCAGCACCCTTATCTTCTCGCTCGCCCTTTCGATCTCTATCTTCGACACCGCCGCCGAAGCTAAGGCCTTCTTAATATGCTTCTTGATCTTTATATCTTCGAGCAATAGCTTGGGAAAGTCGTATCTGTTGGCATACCACCTGGACTTCCAATCATATATGTATCCTACCCTGAACCCGTATGGATGTACTTTTTGACCCATTATATCCTCTTATTTTTTGTGTGTCTTAGGCTTCTTAACTTCCTTCTTCACAGAAGCATGAGCCTCCGTTTTTTTGATCTTCGGTGACGCTTTAGCCTTGCCTTCGGCGGATACGGGAGCTTCCGTCTTTACCACATCAAGCTCTACCGTTAAATGGCTCGTATGCTTATGTATCATGCTCGCCCTGCCCATCGATGCAGCTCTGAATCTCTTAAGCATCGGGCCGGGATCCGCTACCATCTTCGATATATACAGCGTAGAGGTGTCTATGCCCTGGTTCTTGACTTTCGCGTTCGCGATAGCCGACTTCAATAGGTCTATCCCTATTCCGGAAGCCTTCTTCTTCACACCGGTGAGGATAGATATCGCTTCCTCGGCGCGCTTGCCTTTAACTAGAGGTATTATCAGCCTGAACTTTCTTGGCGATAACCTCGTATATCTTAATATAGCTTTGGATACCATGATTTTTACGTTAACTCCCTTGATACTTCAGTTGCGGCGCCGTGCCTTTTGAATGTCCTCGTAGGCGAAAATTCGCCGACCTTATGTCCGACCATATTCTCGGTCACATAGACCGGAATGAATTTTTTACCGTTGTAAACCGACAGCGTCACTCCTACAAAGTCCGGCGTTATTATCGACCTTCTCGCCCAGGTCTTTATCGGCTTCTTATCTCCCGCCATCGTAGATTTCTGAACCTTCATCAGAAGCTTCTCATCTACAAAGGGGCCTTTTCTGGTGGATCTTGACATTACTTTCTCCTCTTCACAATGTATTTATTTGAATGTTTCTTATGATGGCGCGTCTTTAACCCCTTGGCATACTGGCCCCACGGGCTTCTCGGCTGACCGCCGGACGCCTTACCTTCGCCGCCGCCCATCGGATGGTCATGCGGGTTCTTGGCCACACCTCTGGAATACGGGCGTATACCCATCCATCTCGAACGCCCTGCCTTGCCTATGGATATCGCCTCGTGATCTATATTTCCGACCTGTCCGATAGTAGCGTAGCAATCTATGCCTATCAATCTTATCTCACCCGAAGGAAGCTTTACGTGGGCGTAATCGCCCTCTTTAGCCATTATAATACATGAGTTACCGGCTGAACGCGCGATCCTCGCCCCTGAACCTTTTTTGAACTCCACGTTATGTATCGGGATACCCGGCGGAATGGTCTCGAGTGGGGCCGCATTGCCCACCTTTATCTCGGCAGTCTTACCGGAAACAACTTCATCATTAACATTCAGCCCGACAGGCGCTACTATATATCTCTTCTCACCGTCATTATACTGTAAAAGAGCAAGCCTCGCGGATCTGTTGGGAGGGTAGACTTCGTTATCTCACTGAAGTCCGAAAGCGACTTCCATCTTGATCCGGGTGTTGTTGGTTTGTATTTTTTTATTCCCATAGCTCTCTCATGTTAGACTACGTCTATTTTATTTCCCTCTTTTAAGGTAACTACCGCTTTCTTCCATCCGGAAGTCATACCCACGGTGTAGCGGACCCTCTTGGGCTTACCCTTGACATTTATCGTGTTTACCTTGCCGACCTTCACCTTATATATATTCTCTATGGCATTGCGTATCTCTACTTTATTTGCATTGGTCTCTACCCAGAAGAGGTATTTATTCGATGGCATCATGTCGGCGCCCTTCTCGGTCCTCAATAAACCCTTTACTATATCGTGCGGATTCTTCATAAGTTAATCCTTAAGTCTTTCAGGCATCTTCTCCAAAGCAGCCTTGGACATTATAACAGTGTCGCACACCATGACATCTTTGGTATTGAAGTCTCTGTAATTTTTGATCGTCACATTCTCTATATTCCTGGAAACCCTCTTTATATTATCGTCCACTCCCTCGATAACGAAGAGGCTCTTGCCTTCAAGCTTCAAGGCATCTACTATCGCCTGGAAATGCTTCGTCTTTAGCTCGGGCAGATCGATGGAATCTATGCCTATCCACTTATCATCCGCGATCTTTGAGTTCAAGCTGGAAACAAGAGCCAGCTTCTTTACCTTCTTGGGTATGTCGTAATGGAAATCTCTCGGATGCGGACCGAAAACTATGCCGCCGTGCCTCCACAGAGGTGAACGCGTGGAACCCGCCCGGGCTCTTCCTGTTCCTTTCTGCTTAAAAGGCTTTTTGCCGCCTCCCGAAACATTGGCTCTGGTCTTCGTGGAAGCCGTACCACGGCGCTGGTTGGCGTTGTACATCATGAGGAACTGATATATTACGCCCTTATTCACGACCCCGGTAAAGAGCTCCTTGTCGAGCTCGAACTTTCCCACTTCCTTACCCTTGGAATTATACATGGACAGAGCCCCGGTGAACTTAGTCTGGGCCTTCTTCGCCACTACTTTCTTCGCTACCGTCTTCTTAGTCTTCTTGGTTTTCTTAGTTTTCTTTGTAGTCATTCTAATTTCCAATTTCTATTTTTTTGGTGCAGCCGCTTTAGCTGCCTGACCCGGTCCTTTAGCACCCTTCTTGAGTTTCTGCACGACCACTTTATGTTTAATGTAACC
>JAPLMH010000106.1 GCA_026387135.1 Candidatus Omnitrophota bacterium
GGCCGGCCGGCCTGGCATGCGCCGATCAGTTAAACAGGGCGGGGCACCGCGTAACCGTATTTGAAAAAGATAACAATCCGGGCGGGATACTGCGCTATGGGATACCCGACTTTAAACTGGAAAAACGCATTCTTGACAGGCGGATAAATATATTCGAAAAAGAGGGGATAAGGTTTATCACTTCTACAAATGCTGGCACCGACCGCAAGGCGGCATCTCTTCTGAAGGAATTCGACGCTATCTGTCTGGCCGGGGGGTCGAGAAAGCCGCGCGACTTGACCGTGGAGGGCAGAGACCTTAAGGGCATATATTTTGCCATGGATTATTTAATGCAGGCCAATAAGCTCGTCGCGGGCGAGAATATAGAGGCCTCCGGCATCATAAGTGCGAAGAATAAAAAAGTGCTTGTTATCGGCGGCGGCGACACAGGCGCTGATTGCGTGGGCACAGCCCACAGACAGGGAGCCGGATCCGTTGTCCAGGTCGAAGTCCTTCCCGAGCCGCCCGAATGCAGGACATGCGAATGCCCTTGGCCTAAATATCCGTCCATCTTAAGGACCTCTACGAGCCATGAGGAAGGGGGAATAAGAAGATGGTCTGTATTGACAAAAAAATTCGTTGGCAAAGACGGCTGTGTAAAAAAAGCTCTATGCTCGAGCGAAGGAAACGATCTTGAGATCGAGGCCGATCTTGTGATACTGGCCATAGGATTCGTTCATCCGGAACACGATATATTGCTTAATGAGCTCGAGATAGAATTTGACACAAAAGGAAATGTAAAGACCGGGGACGATTACATGACTTCGCGTAAAGGCGTATTCTCCGCAGGAGATATGAGGCGTGGTCAGTCGCTGATAGTATGGGCCATATCCGAGGGTCGTCGCAGCGCTTATAATATCGATAAATATTTGACCGGTAGATCAAATCTGCCAAAATTATGATTATCCTTGACAAAAAAGTATCGCATAGTTATAATCCTTGCCGGATAGGACAAAGACGTCCCTAACAAGACAGGGGTGTCTTTTTTATTTTATCTTTATCTGCATAAAAATTAGGCAGTTTTTATAAAAACAGGAGAGGAGCTTGTAATGAAGAGAATAGAAGAGTTCATGGCAAAGGTAATAGAGAAGAATCCCGCCGAGCTTGAGTTCCACCAGGCAGTGCTGGAAGTCGCAGAATCCGTAATGCCTTTGATAGAGGAGACCCCGAAATATAAGAATTCCAAAATACTTGAAAGAATGGTAGAGCCGGAAAGAGTGCTAATGTTCCGCGTCCCATGGCTTAACGACAAGGGCGAGATACAGGTGAACAGAGGATTCCGCATAGAGATGAACAGCGCTATCGGGCCTTACAAAGGCGGCTTACGTTTTCATCCGAGCGTAAATCTCGGAGTTTTAAAATTTCTCGCGTTTGAGCAGGTATTTAAGAACAGCTTGACAACGCTGCCCATGGGCGGCGGCAAGGGCGGTTCAGATTTTGACCCGAAAGGCAAGACCGACAACGAAGTGATGAGATTCTGCCAGAGCTTTATGACGGAGCTTTCAAGGCATATAGGCCCTGATACCGATGTTCCGGCCGGCGACATAGGAGTGGGCGGACGTGAGATCGGCTATATGTTCGGCCAATACAAAAGACTGCGCAATGAATTCACCGGCGTTCTCACCGGCAAGGGCCTAAACTGGGGCGGCAGCCTCATAAGACCTGAAGCAACGGGTTATGGGTGCGTCTATTTTGTAGAAGAGATGCTTAAGACCAGAGGCGAATCCTTAAAAGGAAAGACTTGCGCCGTATCCGGCTCCGGAAACGTCGCTCAATACACTGTAGAAAAACTGATAGATCTCGGCGCAAAAGTAGTGACGCTGTCTGACTCTGACGGTTTCATTTATGATGAGGGCGGAATAGATAAGAAAGAGCTCGCATGCGTGCTCAATCTTAAGAACGTGAAGCGCGCCAGGATAAAAGACTGCGCCACGGAGTTTACCTGTAAGTACTTCGAGAAGAAGAGGCCGTGGAGCGTAAAATGCGATATCGCGTTCCCTTCAGCCACGCAGAACGAGATCAGCGGTGAGGATGCCAAGACTCTCGTTAAGAACGGCTGCATAGCTATAGGCGAGGGTGCCAACATGCCGACGACACCCGAAGGCATAAAAGTATTCCAGGCGGCGAAGATCCTTTATGCTCCCGGCAAGGCCGCAAACGCGGGCGGTGTGGCGACCTCAGGGCTCGAGATGTCCCAGAACAGCATGAGATTGTCATGGACTCGCGAAGAAGTGGA
>JAPLMH010000055.1 GCA_026387135.1 Candidatus Omnitrophota bacterium
GTGAGACCCAAAGGTACAGTCCGGGACTGTAAATTTTTCAGTCCCGGACTGTAAACGGTGGATACCGCCTCTGCATACGACACACCAGGGCGCCTTAAGAGCTTCTCCATGGGCGTATTTTTTAATCTTTTTATCTCGCTCTCGATATTCTCTTTCTTCTTCATGACGGCATTGTATATATCGTCACCGACCAAGCCTATTCTTTTGCCTATTGGCGTAAGCCGTAGGTCGGCATTATCTTCTCTTAGTATCAGGCGATACTCTACGCGTGAAGTGAACATCCTGTAAGGCTCACCAGTCCCTTTCGTTACAAGGTCATCGATGAGGACGCCTATGTAGGCCTGAGAGCGGTCCAATATAAGAGGGTCTCTACCTTTTATCTTTAAAGCGGCGTTTATCCCGGCCATAAGCCCGAGCGAGGCGGCTTCTTCGTATCCCGTAGTGCCGTTTATCTGGCCCGCCAGATAGAGTCCGGGAAGGGTCTTTGTCTCTAATGTGGCTAGAAGTTGAGTCGGGTCCACGTAGTCATATTCTATGCCGTAGCCGGGTCTCACTATTACAGCATTCTCAAGCCCCTCTATAGAATGAACAATATCCTCCTGTACGTCAATAGGCAGGCTTGTGGATATACCATTCGGATAGTATTCATTGGTATTAAGGCCTTCGGGTTCAATAAAGATATGATGCCTCTCCCGTGCGGGAAACCTGTATATCTTATCCTCTATGGATGGGCAGTAGCGCACACCCGTTCCCTTTATCTTTCCTGTGAAGAGTGGAGACCTATCAAGATTGGATCGTATTATTTCATGAGTCTTGGAATTCGTGTATGTTATATAACAGGGTAACTGGTCCTTTATCATCCTCTTGGTCTGGAATGAAAAAGGCCTTATATCGGTATCGCCTTTTTGCATTATAAGCTTGTCAAAATTTATGGTCCTGCCGTCCAGGCGGGCGCAGGTCCCGGTCTTAAGCCTGCCCATGGAGAGGCCAAGGCCTTTTAGCGATGCAGAGAGTTTTTTTGAGGCTTCCTCCCCTACTCTGCCGCCATCAAAATGCTCTAATCCTATATGCATAAGGCCGTTCAAGAAGGTGCCGGGAGTTACTATCAGGGCCTTACAATGCAGGGTCTCGCCCAAAGCGGTCTTTACTCCGTTTACGGCGCCATCCTTTATAAGGATCTCTTCGGCAAGGCCCTGTTTGACATCAAGGTTCGATTGGCTCTCAACGATAGATTTCATGAAAAGACGGTATGCATGCCGGTCTACTTGTGCTCTGGTGGACCTGACCGCCGGCCCTTTTCGCGTATTTAGGAGCCTGAATTGTATCGCGGTAGCGTCGGTGACCTTGGCCATCTCGCCGCCAAGCGCGTCGAGCTCTTTTACGAGCTGACCCTTGGCCAGGCCGCCTATAGCGGGGTTGCAGGACATGTGGCCTATCGTATCGGCGTTCATAGTTAGTAGAAGCGTCTTACATCCCAGCCTTGCTGAGGCCAGGCTTGCCTCGCAGCCTGCATGCCCTGCGCCTATAACTATACAGTCATAATTTGACATCGCCCTACCTTGCCTTTTTGCCTAAATTAGTGTATACTTATTATTGGATGACAACAGCATATTAGCCCGTTCTCGGGTTTAAAGGTACAAGTTACCTACAATGAGCTGTTGCCATCCTTTTTATTTGCTCATTTTAGGTACTTTTTTGAGGCGGGTTTACTTCTTGTAGAACCTATCTATAGCGGCCATTACCTCTTTCGGAGTATTCACCACAGAAAATAGCTTTAGATCCACCTCATCTATGGTCCCCTCCGTAAGAAGAGTATTATTTATCCATGATACCAACCCTTTCCAGTACTCTTTGCCTACCAGTATTACCGGAAAAGGATCTACTCGCTTTGTCTGGACCAGCGTTATAGCTTCGAATAGCTCATCCAGCGTTCCAAACCCACCAGGAAATACGACGAACGCTCTTGAGTATTTTAGGAACATGACCTTTCTGCAGAAGAAGTATTTAAAGTCTATCAGCCTCGTAACGTACTTATTCGGATGCTGCACTATAGGTATAAGGATGTTTAAGCCCACCGAATCTCCGCCGGCCTTTTTCGCACCCTTATTTGCGGCCTCCATAATGCCGCCGCCGGCACCCGTTATTATGGAATAGCCGTTTTTTACCAGTAAAGCAGCGGTCGCTTCCACTACCTTATAGTATTTTTTGGTTGATTTTCTGTGTTTTGCCGAGCCGAATATCGAAACGGCTTTCTTGATATTAGAAAGCTCTTCAAAGCCGTCAACGAACTCGCTCATTATGCGGAATATGCGCCAAGGATCTTCTTTTGTGAAATCCTGCTTAAGGTAGGGCATGGGATCTAAAGCTTCTTTACAGAGTCGTAAGTGCCGAACGGGTTCTGCTCTTTTTCAGTGTTCTGGGTGTCCAGGAGCCACTCACCGTCCACAACGAACTTATATCTGTATTTCCCGGGTGTGAGAGCGAGCTTCTTCTGCCAGCTTCCGTCATCGAGCTTGGCCAGCCGGCTGGCCTCATTGATCTTCCAATGATTGAAGTCGCCTACTACATGTACCTCTTTCGCCTGCGGAGCTTCTATGGCGAAGATAACGCCTCTATCTACAGGTTCCGAGGCCGGTTGTATCGCAGGTATCCTGGGCACTATCGGCAAAGCCACTTCTTCCTGTTTAAATGCGACCTCCGCCAGGGCCTGCTTGAACTCTTCCGCCCCCTCCATCCTCACAACCTCCTGGGCAAGGGCTATATGATCACGCGCGCCGTTAGATTTGCTATCCAGCTGCAATACCGATATGCCCTGCGCTACGGATTTTCTAAGCGTGACATTCATCCTTATTATAGTTTCGAGAAGCTGGTCCTTGAAGAAGGTCTTTATCTCGCCCAGCATCGTTTCGGAATACTTAAGCCTTCTGTCATAAAGCGTGGCGAGAGCTCTTACATTGGGAGAATGATTTATCTTCACCTTTATCAGCTCTATCATGCCCAACAGCTTTCCAACACCCATCAGGGAGAAGGCGCCCATATCCACAGGAACTATGACAACGCTGGCCGCTCTGAGAGCGTTAAATGTAAGGAACCCTAAGCTTGGCGGGCAGTCGAGTATGGTGTATTCATAATTCAGCTGGCCTGAGCATATCGATTCAAATAACTTTGATACCGCGCCCTCCGTGTCTTTAAGCTCCTGCTCCAGCGTGCTTAAAAGTATATTAGAGGGGATCATGTCCAGGTTTTCCGATACATTGATAATGCAGTCAGCAATGTCGCGTTTTTTTTCACGATTATCCGTAAGGACGTTGTAGATAGATTTTTCTATGGGTGCGTTTGAAAGTCCGAAGCCGAATGTTGCATGTGCCTGAGGATCGAGGTCTATGAGCAGTACTTTTTTTCCGAGGTGCGCGATCGCGCTTGATAGGTTTATTGCTGTAGTAGTTTTGCCGCAGCCGCCCTTCTGATTAGCTATAGCCACTATCTTCATTCGCAAATCCCCCCTTTGTTAAAGATATATTGAATATACCCTATAAGAGCAGAAACTACAAATGTTTTCTTGCAAAATCTACGCCACTCTTGAATATGGCTAAGCCGTCACCTTTTTCCCTCTTCGTCTGTCTTGTCCACCTGGGATGTTGTAAATAGCTTATGTGCCTTTCCGGATGCGGCATAAGACCGAATATCCTACCCGTCTTATCGCAGATGCCCGCGATATTTTCTACGGAACCGTTGGGGTTATAAGGAAAGCCCTTCCGCTTTCCATCTTCATCCGCGTACTCGAATACTATAAGCCCATTTCTTTTGAGCTGGGCCAATATCTTTTTATCTTTAGGTATGAACTTTCCCTCGCCATGCGCGACGGGAAGATATATCGTCCCTTTTATGCGTTCGGTCCAGACGCAGTGTGACTTGGTGACATTGTGACATTGTGACTTTTTTAGATATACCCATCGGTCTTCGAATTTAGCGGAGTCGTTCAGGGTCAGCGTGGTCTCTATCGTCTTGAAATCGCCCGAGAGGTTGGGCAAGAGCCCCGACTTAACAAGTATCTGAAAACCGTTACATATCCCTATTATCAATTTTCCGTCGAGAATAAACTTCTGTATATCTTCCTCTATGCCGTATTTAAGCTCGTTGGCGAGGATCTTGCCGCTGGCTATATCATCGCCATAACTGAAACCTCCGGGTATGGCAAGTATCTGGTAGTCGGAAAGCTCCACCTCTCCTGAAGACAGGCGATTTATGTGGGCGAGCTCCGCGCTTGCGCCGGCCTCTTCAAAAGCGAATGCCGTCTCCTTGTAGCAGTTTGTCCCGGCCGTTCGCAGTACGAGCACCCTTACTTTTTTCATATTA
>JAPLMH010000067.1 GCA_026387135.1 Candidatus Omnitrophota bacterium
GGCCGCATTCGCTTTAGGATTAGGGCTTAGCGATGCTGAGACTACAGGCTTTCCAACAATGTCTGCTCCCTCGCCCCTGGGGAAGGTGACGAATTTTTCTTCTTCCGGTTTGGCAGTTCTGACATCGATGCCCTTGCCAACCTTAAGTATAAAGCTCTGGCCTCTTATCAGGGCGGCAACCATCGGCACCAGGATGCTCTTAAAAAGCTCTACCGGTAGTTTACCGTAGAACGAAGCGGCAAGTCTGGCCGCCAATATCTCGGCAACCTGCAAATTTAGGATGGCGGGTATAGCTGTGTCGACGACATTCTCAAGCGCCGTCCTTTGGCCGGCGAGGCGCTTCATGTACGGGCTCACGTACTCTTTCTCGTTCTTGAACTTGGGCATTATCGAGATATAGGAGACATTCTCATTCTTAAAGAGTTCACGCAGGTTCTCCGTGTGGAAACCTCCTGTGATTATTATGGAGTTCGGCCTGTCGTGATCCGTGAATTTAATATTCTTTATGAACGCTTTATCTCTTTCGAGCGAGGTTTCGTAGAATTGGTCCATGCTCTCCCGATACTGGTCCAATCTATCGATATTTTTACTTAGGGTAGCGCTTATTTTGTAAAGGGGCGCGTTGGCGTCGATAAATTTAACATAATTAGCAACCGCGAATGTGGATCTGTGCTCCATGTAATACGTAAAATCGTCCCTGGTCAGGGATATATTGAATATATTCTTCGTGAGCGTAAGATTTTTCGATAATATCCCAAGCTCTCTCTGTGTGTCGTTCTCATACAGCGATTCGCTTATCTTGTCTTCAAGCTCATCCATCTCTTTTGTGATCTTTGTTCTGTCTATGGCGCCGTATATTGAAATGTATATGATGTAATTATGAAGTTCCGGATAATCTTTAAGGTCCAGTTTTACCGACTTTGCCTTATTTGCAAGATAGGCGTAAAAATCGGCCTGGGAGATCCGTTCAGTCTTTAGCTTGGCGACCATCGTCATCAGCTCTTCCATCTCATTCCTCGACAGAGACTTCTTCAGCTTATCGACGACCTCATCCTTCTCGTTATTGGCGCGTTTGAAATTTATCTTATCCTCTTCGGAGAGCGTCTGGCTTAAGAGGTATATGTTGGAGAAGGATTTTATATCGATCATCCTCTTATGAGCAGCACCTATGAGATAGAGCATATACTCTTTAAAAGTTGTCTTGCCCTCCTTGTAACCGGTATATTGCCTGTCGAACTCGAGCAATTCATCCGAATATATGTGGCGCTTGAGATTGTCGAGGATATATCCTATCGATTTAATGTAGCTATCGACCTCGTCTTTATGTGCCAGCGAATCTCTGTAGACTTTAAGATTCTTCAGATAAAGGTCCGGATCTTCCACTCCCCACAAGTTCACCTTCCTGGGATTATTTACGGCATAATACTCCGCCGCGCTCACGACGCCCTCCTTCACGAAGAAGTCGGCGGTCTTCATTCTTATATCTTTTTCGGGTATCGTAGTGAACGGCGATAGATCATAACCTTCGGCCGCGCCTTCGCAGTTGACGGCATCTATACCATATTCGGTCGTAAGATAATTCAATATTTCCGCAATGGACTTCTGAGCGGCATAATTACAATGGGCATCCTGGATATGTATTACGGTCCTGCCGGAGTTCGGGACTTCGGTAGATTCCTGAATGTATCCAAGCTCCTGAGGCAGGGTGAAGTTGGCCGCGTTCAAGATTTTAAGAGGTGATGGGCTGCCCGCGCTGTCAAGGCCGACGCTAGTAAGCCCCGAAGACTCCCTGGCAGCCCAAAGTTCACCAACTAACAAGTCACCTCCTAATGCATTGAATGAAAAGAGTAGGGCCAACGAAACAATAAAAAAAGGCCTCAAGGTAAATGAGCTTTCTTTTACCTTTGCAGGCCTTACAAAACCGAAGCTTGGCGTATTAGATCTAGCGTCAAACATCTAACACATCCTTCTATCTGGTTAAATTACACCACTTTTTAAAATTTCTTACAAAGTGGCCCGAAAAAAAACACCTTTCTCTTCACTATATAGTATACCATAGGATTAGCTCATAGGGAAGCTTGCTTTTTTATATGCTAACAATTGAGCCTAAATATGGGTAATTTTATTAAAAAACCGGACCGCCGGCTCTTATTCAAGGGGACGTGAGACCCTTAAAGGGCGTTCCGACGATCCGGTCAAATCTTATGCAGCAGTCAATATCTCTTTGAGCGAAAGCTCTCTTTCGCGCATATCTCTATCTATATCAAGCTTCTGCAGTACCAATATAAATGCGAAAGTGAATATGGTATTCGGATCCGATTTCAGCAGATCAATATTTACGGAGTCGCTGTCTACCATCCTCTCTATTATATCGAGAAGCTTCTGTTTATGGTCTGCGTCTGTAGAATTTTTCGCGAAGTCAAGGACCGGCAGACCGAATGCTACATGCATGAATAGTTCATTAGCTGAAACGCCTTGGGGAATATTTTCACGCATCCATTTGTAGGACGCGTTATCTTCGTTGTGCTTATTAAATGTGGCTTCATCAACCATACCGGAATCGACATACGCCAGCGCGAGCGCTCCGGGCATATTTAACACGGACTTATCATTAGCAAGCTGTCTGCCATAAGCATTGTCGAGGTCTTTTTGTGTGCCATCGTAAAAGACGATCCCTATATTCTTAAATCCTTCTTTCTCGAGTGCATATTTTATATCGCTCTTTGTACCGTCATATATAGCCTTATTACTTTCATCGCGCGGTATGAAGAATACCCTCGGCTCCTGTGGCGCCCTCACCGCAGTCAGGATCTTCAAAAGCGCCCCTAATAGCTCCCTATTCTTTCCTGCATCGATCAATCGGTTAAATTCTTTTAGAACATCTAGCAACTCGCCCCTCTTCTCGCCGACTTCCTGCAATGCTCTTCTACTATTAGCAATATCGAGATCGCGCGTGCCGCTGCCCTCGGTGCGCAGCACAAGAGACTGCGCTGTTATTGGTTCTGTTGCATCCCTGAATTCAGCAACCCACTGCGTATAATCCCTGCCTCCGTCCGGCGGTTGGCGGTCTACCCTCGTAATATCGCCCCTCATGCCGGCCGCATAGTCTACCCATGCTAAGATGGTCTTGGGGTCGATCCCATACTCTAATGGGGGTTTGAATGGCAGCACCCTGTATATCCTCGGCGAAATTTCACTGACCCACAACAGAAATCTACCGTTAAATGGCTTGTATGAGACCTCTAACGTATGGCCGCCCTTTGATACCAATAATACGTTTATGATATCTTCGATGATCCCTGCAGGCTTGATCATCACATAAGTACGATCTGAATTAAGCGCCTTTATCAGATCTCCATTCTTGATATATATCTTATGGTTTTCATCTATATTGTCCGGCACCGACTTCACCCGGTCTTCGTCAATAGGTATAATGTCTCCATTCGCGGGATTATATATAGTTCTGGCCTCCTTGCTGCTGATTACTTCGACGGGGACTGTCCGGTCATCGCTTTCATCCTCATCGACTCCGGTGAGTTCTCTAAGGCCATTTTCCTCTTCGCCCGTACTCTTGACCAGGAACATTTGCGCGCCATCCCATGTCCCGACAGGCAAGCCGCTTCTATTTTCCATGACATCGGCAGAGATGAGATAATATAATATTCCGGTATTATTATCCAAATAGACCACCTCCTTGTCGCCATGATATAACCTTATCGCGGCCTCGGCTATATTCTCAATGTCTACCGGATCATAATGATCGAATACCCGATATTCTTCTTCCAGCGTTCTTATGATATTCTTTAATTCGCGGACGTTATTTTTATCGGCTAACAAAAACCTCAGTGCCTCATCTATAATGTTATAAGCCGCATCCTTACCGAGCGTGACGGTATTCCTCATCATTGCTACGAAGTTGTCTTCATGTGTGGGCAGTCTCATCTCGCCTGTGTGCGGATCGGTCTTTATATTGCTCTTTTTCACGTATTCTCTTACCATACGCATGCCTTCGTCGTTATCATCGTGGAGCCCGTCTTTTATGTGCCTATATTCGTGAGCGGCTATGGCGAGCGCGGCTTCTTTAGG
This sequence comes from Candidatus Omnitrophota bacterium, assembly GCA_026387135.1. Classification (GTDB taxonomy): domain Bacteria; phylum Omnitrophota; class Gorgyraeia; order 2-01-FULL-45-10; family 2-01-FULL-45-10; genus 2-01-FULL-45-10. The sequence goes on from JAPLMH010000067.1 coordinate 4,087, forward strand.
GTTAGGCTGGTATAGTATGAAAGGCAAGGATATGTGAATGCGCGTTCCGGCCCGATTAAAGTGGCCCGCCGCGTAAAGTTTTTCGCCAAGCTTGTTCACGTTGTCGATATACCAGAGATCTTTCTCTCCGGGAGGTATCGCGGGTAGGATCGCTATATCATCGGGTATCTTCCCTTTCTTTCGTACGTAGGCTACTATCTCCTTAAACTGGTCTATTGTAGTTTCAAACCTGTCCAGTTTGCCTGTAATATAAAGAGCATTCAACACCTCGTCGCTGCTTAATATAAAATTTTCCGAATGCGTCTCTTTGCGCAAACCCTCATAATAATCCCCGATCTGTTTGTCTAGCAGCTCCTGGTGTCCCGCCTCGCATATCGTGCCGCAGGAGACGTTCCTTCCACGCTGTATCTCCTGGACATAGTTATATATCGCCCTATTGATCGCAACGTGTGCAATCCGTAATATATACAGAGATAATAATGAGACGTATATCAACCCGGCTGTCAGGGTTTCCGCAACAACAGCCGCGCCTACCGAGAGCCCTATAACTTTGTGATCATTGCGGTTTGACCTATGATACGAATGAAAGACCCAAGCTAAAAATCCGGTTGCTACCCCAGAAATCGCCGCCTTTATTTGGAGATCCATAACAAACACTTGACCGACCAGATACGCTGCACCCCAGCCAAGCGCCACAGCCAATAAAGTCTTCCAAAAAGCGATCTTCATCATATTCTTAGGCACGATTTTTTCTTCGGGCATTCTTTCGGATATACCGACTGATAGGCCTGCTGCGGCAACCTCATCGGTAATAGCTCTATTTTGCGGTGATGCAATTGCTAATGTTTTATTTATGACCGATGGCAGCGCGTCTTTTACATCGAGGCTCTTCTCGCCTGATAGGAGCTTGTAATATGGTGATTCATACCCGTCGGCATTTTTGAAATTGGGCATGATAGAGACATAGGCGATGTTATTCTTTTTGAATAGCGCTTTCAGATTCTCGGTATGGAATCCCCCAGTGACCACTATAGCTGTTTTATTACATTTTATGTTCTTGATAAACGCGGCATCGCGTTTGAGCGAACATTCATAGAAACTGGCCATCTCCTCACGATAATTATCGAGAGAGCTTATATTTTCATCAAGAATTGCGGTGATCTTATATAGAGCGGCCTCTCTATTTATAAAAGCGATATATTTGTCGGCCCTGAATGCGTCTATATTGGCCATGTAGTACTTATAATCATCCGGCGTGATCGAGATATTGAATATATTCTTTGTGAGGGCGAGGTTCTTGGAAAGAAGACTTAAGAGCCTCTCCTTATCGCTGCCGCATAAAGCCTCCTTTAATCTATTCTCAATATTCTCGACCTCTTCCATTATCCTTACTTTATCTATGGCGGCATATGTTGCGGTATATGCGATATATTTTTTAAGCTCCGGGAAGGCGCCCGGGTCTATTTCGACCGCCTTTGACTTTTTGGCAAGATACTTATAAAAATCTCCTTCCGATAGCTTATCGGACCTGAACTCCAGGGCCTTCGATACGAGCTCGCCAACCTCATCTTTAGAGAGCTCTTTCTGCAGCCTGTCTATAAGCTGATCCCTTTGAGCGTTCGCCTTCTTGAAGTCAATATTCTTCTCCTCAACAAAGATCTGCTTCAAGAGTGATATGTCTTTGAATTGATCCAGCCCCACCGCCAGGTCTTCCGCTTTATCTATTATATATATCAGGTACTCTTTGAAATCGAGAGAGCCCGACTTGTATTGTCCGTATTTTGTATCGAACTCAAGAAGCTCTTTTGAGTAGATATGCATTTTGAGGTTAGTCAGTAGATAACTGATCGATTTAAGGGTCTTATCGATACGGTCCTTATTCTTGAGGGAGTTCCTGTAGACCGATAGGTTCTCAACGTAAAGTTTAGCGTCCTCTATGCCCCACAGCTTTACTTTATCCGGGTTATTTATCGCAAATAGCTCCGAGCCGTTGACTAGGCCTTCTTTAACGAAATGGTCGGCAGCCTTATCGCGCTTATCCTTCTCTTTGATTGACGAAAACGCGGAAAGGTCGTAATCCCCCGCTCCGCCTTCAAGATTGACCGTATCTATGCCATAGCTTGAGTTCAGGTACTCAACGATCTGGGCTATCTTGGCTTGAGCGGCGTAATTACAATGGGCATCCTGGATGTGGATAATGATATTCTTTAGACTCTGTTTTGAATGGGCCCAGGAATCCTTTATATCGCCAAGGTCTTTGGGCAAGGAGAATGTATCGGGATTCAGGTGCTTACGAGCCTCGGCTGTTACAACA
>JAPLMH010000014.1 GCA_026387135.1 Candidatus Omnitrophota bacterium
TCTTAATAGCCTTTTTTACGGTCGAACTCGAACTTCCGGTCATCTTGGCTATCTCTTCCGGAGTTGTCCTGGCATCCTTCTCTAAAATTTCCAATATCTCGTCCATATAGCATTCTCCTTTTGGTAAACTAATAAGGGGCTCGCCTTTGTTGCCGAGGCCAGCCCCTTATTTCAGACTATTAATTATAAACTCTGAACTATTTAGCGGATGCCTCCTCTTCGACGCTGCCGGCCGAAAGCGCCGCGCCGCCCGAAGTATATTTGTTCAAAGCCTCCCATGTCTTCTTTCCGACCACGCCGTCGGCCGTCAGGCCGTTAGCGCTCTGGAACTTCTTTATAGCGCCTCTCGTCTTTCGTCCCTTTACGCCGTCCACTTCGCCTTTATAGAACCCGGCGTTCTTCAGGCATGTCTGGATCTCTCTTGTATGTTCTTTACCCTGCCGGCTGCCCTTATTTTTTATACCTACGTTCGTCTTCCCGGAAGATCGCGCTGCTCTCTCTGCCTTCAGCTCTTCGACTCTCTGGGCCTGCTCCATGGCGAGACGCTCGACTTCAGACTGTTTAGTCTCCACGCCTTCGACTCTGGTCTCAAGAGTATCTACCTTGGTCTTTATGCCTTTCACGTCTTCGGAAAGCTTCTTCTGCGCGGAACTACAGCCGGACATTGTGAATGTAGACAATATTATCAACGCTAAAACTACAAAACCTAATCTCTTCATCTCTCTCCTCCTCTTTCTCTTATTCAAGAATTATATGTTAAGATGCCGAGAAAATCAAGATAATTGTGTTTCCATATCTTTGTATTGTTCCCACATCTCCTCAGGCATCTTATCCGCGAATTGCCTTAAGAACGTCTTTACGTCTTCAAGCTCATTCTTCCACTCCTGGGCATTCACTTCGAAGAGTTTTTCCATATTCTCTTTGTTTATATTCAATCCGGACATGTTGAGCTCTTCTAAATTGGGGACTACGCCTATCGGTGTTTTTCGCCCCTTGGCTTTGCCCTTGACTCTTTTGATTATCCACTCCAGAACGCGTATGTTATCTCCGAATCCCGGCCACATGAACTTCCCGCTGTCGTCCTGCCTGAACCAGTTCACGGAGAATATCTTGGGCGGTTTTGTCATGCGTTTGCCTATCTTCAACCAGTGCCCGAAGTAATCGCCCATGCTGTATCCGCAGAAGGGGAGCATCGCCATTGGGTCGCGTCTTAATACCCCGACCTGGTGAGCCGCCGCGGCGGTAGTTTCGGAGCCCATCCTTGCGGCTGCAAATACGCCGTTTGGCCAATTGAAGCTTTCATACACCAGCGGTATCAATTTAGTCCTCTTCCCACCGAATATCATGGCGGAGATCGGCACGCCTTTGGGATTGTCGGCCTCTTTGGAGAGCGTCGGCGCGTTATACATAGATACGGTGAATCTCGAATTTGGATGGGCCGCCTTTGTGCCGGAGGCAGGGTCCCATGATTTGCCCTGCCAGTCTATAAGATTTTTTGGCTGGGCCCCATCGATGCCTTCCCACCAGGGTTCGTTCGTATCTTTATTCAATGCTGTGTTTGTGAATATAGTGGGGTAGAATTTATCCGTCTTCAATGTCCTCATCATGTTGGGGTTCGTCTTCATCGAAGTCCCCGGCGCCACACCAAAAAATCCCGCCTCAGGGTTTATCGCCCACAGCCGCCCGTCCGGTCCGACGTTTAGCCATGCTATATCATCTCCGAGCGTCCAGATCTTGTAGCCCGGCAGGGCGGACTCCATCATCGCGAGATTCGTCTTTCCGCAGGCAGATGGCATCGCCGCGGTAACGTATGTGATCTCGCCGTCGGGGCTTTGGATCCCGAGAATGACCATGTGTTCGGCAAGCCAGCCTTCCTGAAGGCCGAGCCACGAAGCCATGCGCAGTGAGAAACATTTCTTGCCCAAAAGAGCATTGCCGCCGTAACCAGATCCTATGCTCCATACTAAATGCTCAAGAGGGAAGTGCATTATGAAACGTTTTTCAGGATTCAGGTCGCCTATGGAATGCAATCCCTTTACGAAATCTTCGCTATTTCCTATTTTGTCTATTATGGTCTTGCTCATCCTCGTCATGATCCGCATACTGACGGCAACGTAAGATATGTCGGTCAGCTGGATACATGCTTTGGCATACGGCGAATCGGGATGGCCCATCATGTAGGGGAGGACATACATCGTCTTGCCGGCCATGCAGCCGTCGGATAGCTTACGCATCATGGTCTTGGCTTCTTCCGGTGCCATCCAATTGTTATTCGGTCCTGCGGTAAGCCTGTCGGGGTAGCATACGTAAGTCAGGTGTTCAGTGCGCGCTACATCTGTGGGGTGGCTTCTGTGAAGGTAGGACTTTGGCCATATCTTTTGGTTCAGCTCATGAAAAATGGGCTGACCATTGATGCGTTCTTCTCGTATGCCGATCTCTACTAATTTACGGGCCTCTTCATCGGAGCCGTTGCACCAATATATCTTATCGGGCTTCGTAAGTTTTGCCTGCTCTTCAACCCATTTTTCTAGGGGTGTAGCCATGTAATATTGCCTATCCTTCCAGTTGATCCGAACTCTGTGCTTTGATTGGATTAGAATTTTACCTTATCGACGTAAAATAGGCAAGCAGAATAATAATATTTGAAAGTTAGTGTCTTGTATGTTATCATCTTATCTGCCCGAGGGTATTCACCGGGTTTTGCTCTTTTAAATATTCACTCCCCTGTAGCTCAGCTGGTAGAGCATGTGGCTGTGCGCGAGCGAAGCGAGCGCAAGATTAAGCAAGCTTCGCGCAGGTTAGCAGCCTCCGGTGGAAACGCCGGAGTGAAAAGCGGGCAAATTCAGGGAAACCCTACGCGCAAGCGAGGGCAATCCTGAGCTAAATGGGTGACGAAAGTCATCCTAAATGTGCAGAGACTAGATGCTCGCTACCTAAACCATGAACCACTCACCCTTTTAGGGTTCGGGTTCACGGCATGGTAATGGTATAGTCCGACTCTCCGAGTAATCGGAGTCAGATCGTAACCACAGTGTCCTAGGTTCGAGTCCTAGCGGGGGAGCCAAAATTGGCCTGCTATTAATTTAGCAGGCCTTTTTGTTTCTGGGGCCAATTTTGGTCTCCCCCGCTAGGATGAAAAAGGGTTTTAGGGGAAAAACTATGTATAGTTTTTCCCCTAAAAGTGGCGAATGCCTGCTAAGGAAGGGGAATATTAAGGGGGAACCATTGGGTTCCCCCTTAAGGAGCGAGCCATCTATCGCGCTTCTCTGATTTTATTTAAACTGCGCTTATGGTTTAATGTCGAAGGCGCAGAGAACATACCCGCTAAGGGCGCGTTCATATTTGCCGCAAATCATTCCAGCTATCTTGATCCGCTTATTCTATCAGCGTCCACGAGCCGCCCGCTCCATTTTATCACCCGCATCAAGATATTATCATATCCCGTGATAGGCTGGATATTGAAGCATGCCAACACTATCCCGGTCAAAAATCATGGCAGGGACCTAAGCGTCATAAAGGATTCACTGCGGTTACTTGCAAAAGGTAAAGCGCTAGGCATTTTTCCCGAAGGCACCCGAACGAAGGATCGAAAGCTTAAAAGTGCTAAATCCGGCGTTGGGATGCTTGTCTATATGGCGAAAGTGCCGGTTGTGCCCGCATACATAGAAGGCGCGTTTGATGCGTTACCGCGAAGGGTGAGGACGTTTAAACGCCATCCTTTACGGGTCTATATCGGCAAGCCTGTCTATTTCACAAAAGAGTGTGCCGGAGAACAAACCAAAGAAACATATCAACGGATAAGCGATGAAATTATGCGGCATATAGCAGATCTGAAGAGAGCGCATGCGCCCCTGCCATAGTATGCAAAATTAGCCGATCAGCTTCTCCGTCTCACCACTCATAAGCAAGTTCGAGAGTTCGTCCCTGCCTGCCTGAAGTAATACTCTTGCAGTCAGGCAGGCACTATGGGGAGCCATATTTGACGAAAAGCCCATCCATTAAGGATGGGCTTTTTGCTCAATAAAATGCTTGCATTTATCCAAATTTATGGTATATTTACATTGTACATATGAATAACATCCGTTTTATCTGGGATGGCTCGAAAGCGTCGCTTAACAGAAGAAAACACGGTATTTCTTTTGAAGAAGCACAAACTGTTTTTTATGACGAGAATGCCATAGAATATTTTGACCCGGAGCATTCAGAAGACGAAGATCGTTTTATTATGCTGGGCTTTAGTTTTAAATTGCGGATGTTGGTTGTGTGTTATTGTACGAGAACGGAGAATACTATAAGAATAATTTCGGCCAGGAAAGCGACTCGTCATGAGGCTGAAATTTATCGAAAGGGGTAAAATATGAAAACAGAATATGATTTTTCTAAGTTGAAAGGTAAGCGCAATCCGTATGCAGCAAAGCTAAAAAAACCCGTAACTATGCGGCTTAGCTTTGACGTTATAGCATATTTCAAACATTTGGCAGATGAAATGGGCGTGCCTTATCAGATTTTAATCAATATGTACCTGAAAGATTGCGTACAGTCTCATCGGAAAGTTGGGTGGGTAAGGTAGTGACTGGGGTAGGGATAGGGATGTGTTATGAGAAAGATTAAATTGACGAAGGAAGAGCGAGCAATCGAAGATAACCTTGAGCGATTTGTTCGCATAGATAATAGGGAATACGAACAGATTGTCCAGGCTATTGCCGCTAGAAAAAAAGATGCAGTTTTGAATATTCGTGTAAATAGCCATGACCTTGCAAGCATTAAGAACAAAGCTGAGCGATTAGGCGTCAGATATCAGACCTTTATATCTGAGCTAATACACAGAATAGCTCAGGCAAGCTAATTACAAGCTACCACTAAAACATAACCCTTTGCGACTAAAATGCTTGCATAGGGTTTTGTTTTTTAATCTTCTGTGATATACTTATCATAGAATGAGTGATTTCATAAGTGTCTTTAATGTGAGCAAGTTTCGAAAAATATATCATATTTATTTTTCTTGCTCTACTTTACTTTATTTCATAGGCATAGCCAGTATAGTTTTTTTCGGATTTAATGAAAAAAACTCTATCCTGAAGCTAATGATGGTATCAACGCTAGTTTATGCGGCCATCGGCTATATTTTGCCTTTCCTGATTATGATGTCTGAACGTCAAAAAGACGGGTCGGACCCTTCCGACTCATATATCAAACTTAATTATCCAGATATTTGGAAAAAACTGCATCCACTTGGAGGCCGTAGTTGGAATGGTTTTGAATTAAAAGCATTCTTAAATGACAAATATGATAATTTGTCTGATAACAAGCTTCAAGAGATTAAAAAGGGTCTAAAAGAATTTTTGCACTTTCAATGGGCGGCTATTTTATCTTGGCCTATTTTCTGGATTTCTATTTCTATTATTAATTGTATTAAAAATGCTTGCTTAAAGTAATGTTATTTGCCTCATCCGACATTAGAAAAGTTCGATAATCGTCGATGAAGGGGAGCCAATTTAGATAGCCCTTTACAGGCATTTTGCTTGTAGAGGGCTTTTGTTTGGGTTATAATTATGACATGGCAAAGCCAAATGTTTATATTATCGCTGGTCCTAACGGGTCAGGCAAGACAACATTCGCAAGGTTGTTTTTGCCGGATTATGTAAATTGTCCAAATTTTGTAAATGCAGACCTTATCGCCATAGGGCTAGCTCCGTTTGAACCACGCGCCGCCGCAATCAAAGCCGGAAAACTTGTTTTGCAACAAATCCATGAGTATGCAATGAGAGGCGTTGATTTTGCTTTTGAAACAACGCTGTCGGGTAAAGCATATGTAACCTTACTTAACACGTTGAAGAAAAAAGGATGCGGGCTACATCTTTTCTTTTTGTGGGTCCCTAGTCCGGAATTAGCGATAGCACGTATTAAGGATAGGGTTGCAGAGGGCGGCCATAATGTTCCACCAGAGGATGTCAGGCGACGATTTACTCGTGGCATATACAATTTCTTTAACTTGTATGAGCCGCTAGTTGATTCATGGATGCTGTTCGATAATTCCAAAGCGAAACCTGTTTTAATTGCCAAGAGAAAAAATGGGCATATTGAGGCAATTGATGAAGATTTATTCAGGATAATCGGGAAAGGCGTAAAATAGCATATGAAAAAGAGAATGTCTTTGCAAGATAAAGCCGAAGCGGCATTGAAAAAAGCAGTGCGACAGGTTGTCGAACGACATAAGAAAACAGGTCGCTCGCTCGCTGTATGGCAGAATGGCAAAACCGTTCGTATCTCACCGAATACCGTTAGGTAAATTCCCGCTGGGGAGCCCCCAATTAACAGGCGAGCCACTAAAACATAACCCTATGCCTGCCCCGCACCCAACGTGGTGCGGGGTGAGTAAAATGCTTGCGCAGGGTTTTGTTTTTCAATCTTCTGTGATATACTTATCGCAAAGGAGAAAAAGATGAACAGTAGAAATCTCAGAATAGGCATGTTAGTTCTGGCTGGGTTGTTATTTTTAAGTGCTTCTTCTGTCTATGCCGAAACCGCGGAAGAATACTATAATCGCGGTATCGCTTACGGCAAAGAAGGTAATTTGCCTCAAGCCATCTCCGACTTTACCAAGGCCATTGAAATAGATCCTAACTATGCGGATGCTTATTACACCCGTGGAGGCGCTTATCGCATGCAAAGAAACTTTGCACAAGCCATCTCCGATTTTACCAAAGCCATTGAAATAAATCCTGGCTATGCCGAAGCTTATTTTAACCGTGGAATAGCTTATGACAGCCAAGGCAACTCTGCCCAAGCTATTAATGACTGCACCAAGGCCATTGAAATAAGTCCTGACAATGCAGAGGCCTATAACAGCCGTGCCACTGTTTATGTTAACCAGGGAGATTACGCCAAAGCCATCCCTGATCTTAATAAGGCCATTGAAATAAATCCCAGCTATACAGATGCCTATTGCAATCGTGGTATTGTTTATACCGGCCAGGGAGATTTCACTAAAGCCATCTCTGACTTTAATAAAGCTCTTGAAATAAATCCTGACTATGCGCCGGCCTATTATAACCGTTCAGTCGTATACTTTGGGCAGAAAGACTTTGCTAAAGCTTGGGAAGATGTGCATAAAGCAGAAGGATTAGGGCGTCCCATTAATCCTGCATTCCTCGCTGATCTTAAGAAAGCATCTGGAAGGGAAAGTTAAAGAGCCTATCATAAATTGACAGGCTCTTTAATTATTAAGCTTGCGGAGTCTACTTCTTAACGCACTTAGAGCAGCACGTGCCGCCGCAGTCTATATTGCAATCTTCACAGCATTTTATTTCGCAGGCCTTACAGCAACGCTCCGATCGATTTACGCATAACTTATCCCAGGTGCCTAACCAATTATAAATGGACTGAGTAATGTTATTCTTGCGCTTTGCCGCGCCGCTTACAGATGTTGCTGCGATCGCTCCGGAAGCAAAAAATACCAAAAAAACAAGAATAGCTATTCTTCTTACCATAAAAGCCGCCTTTCTATTTCTATAGATTATACCACAGAGTAAAATACTTGCGCAGGGTTTTGTTTTGGAGTAGAATAAAAACAGAAAGGGAGGTGTTCTATGGCAACATTTTTTCTGTACGGAAAGTATTCGCAGGAGGCGCTGAAAGGTATTTCGCCCGACAGGACGAAGAAGGCGCTAGATGCTATAGCAAAGGCAGGCGGCAAGGTGAAGTCAATGTATGCGCTTCTGGGTAAGTATGATATCGTGTTGATAGCGGAGTTCCCGGCGGTCGCGGAAGTGATGAAGGCGTCCATCGCCTTGAACAAGCTGACCGGTATAGCCTTTACCAGCTTCCCGGCGATCAGTATCGAGGAATTTGACAAGATCACCGCGTAAAAAAGGGATCTCTATGGCCAAAGAAAGAGTTCTTGTAGTTGACGACGAAAGAGAGTTTGTTGACGTCATTTCCGAAAGGCTCGGGGCAAAAGGATTTGATATCCTTAGGGCATTTGACGGAAAAGAGGGTATCGAGAGAGCGCAGGCGGATAAGCCCGACCTTATAATACTCGATATCGCGATGCCCGAAATGAACGGTTATGATGTATGCAGAAAGCTCAAACTTGACGAAAAATTCAAAGACACCCCGATAATCATATTGACCGCTAAGTTCCAGCCCAATGACATCAGGTTTGGGGTGGGTATGGGCGCGGACGCGTATCTGACGAAACCATTGGAACTCGAACCGTTGCTGCAGACGGTAAAAGCGCTCTTAAAAGTCAGGAAAAGGCGGATCAGGGAAAGCGTTGGGAGCAAACCAAGGAAGAGCTAACGAGCCGTCGGGGTGTCCGGCTCTTCTATCTTTACATCCTTACCCATATAATTTCCTTCGAAATTTTCCATCTCTATTTTTTTGCGTCTCTCGGACGCCAGGAGTATTCGCTTCGCCATCGTATCATCGGGGTTGGTCTCGAGAGCTTTTTTACTATTAGCTATAGTAGCGTCAAGCCCTTCGATCATCTCTTTTTTAACGTTTGGATCAGCATCTCGCCACACCTTAGTTTCTATCGTTTCATCGGGCCTTATCTTTATGCTCTGCGTTGCATCCAAAGTCTTGTTATGGTCTTTCAGTTTATTCAGGTCGTATACGCGAGGCTCCGGACTGGTATCCACGGACACGGACCCCATGGACTTATCCGGACCGGATAACATAGGAGATGACGGAGTCTTCGTGTGAACGATTAACCTTAAAGTAAAAGCTGCCGCTATAAGTAATATCGCTATAAGGACGGCATTGATACGTACAAAATTATACTTTTTCATAGGGACTATTTAGTTTCCGGTCATCTCCCATTCAGTTTTATAAACAGACGTGTCGAGGGCGAAATTAAAATAGATGGTCCTGTATCCTGGCGGCAGGCCCATGGGAGGGGTCCATGTGCCGAGCAGATTATACATGGTCCTGTCATTCTTCTTGTTAGCGTCTACGGTGTCTATAGTCACGGTGCCTTCGGCGAATATAGCGTTATGGGATGTCCCGCCCATAAGGGCCGTGAAATTTCCGGCGGTATATACTATGAAATTACCTTTCAGCTGGCTGTTGCCGGTGTCTCTCCCGCATATGGTGACATCGCCGAGCGCGACTACCGCAAGCGTGTCATTTGCGTCATTAGTCGGCTGGAATATATCGACGTTCCCCGTGCAGACTATCGTGTGGGTGAACGCGCCGCCTTTCCACTTGGTGTCGGTCTTATTAATGAATAGATCGCCGTCAACGAATATTATCTCAGTGCCTTTCGGCACGGCGCGTTTATTTAACTGCGAGGAGGTGTCTATGTCCAGAAGCTTGACCCTTTTTCCATGCACATTTATATGGTCTTTGAAGCTTGCCGGAGTCGTTACCGGCGAGAAATAATTTATCTCGCCCGGCGCGATATCCAGATTATTGGCCTGATCCAGGTATTGTGTGTAGTAGTATATGAAAGCGTCTTTCTCGTCTATGACAAGATCGCCGTTTATATCGTTTGTATAAAATGTAGCGAGCTTAGAGTCGGTCTTATCGGTTGTGCCGGCCTGGGCTTCGGCCATGGCCTTGGTAACATATCCCAGAGGATTTCCAGAAGCGTCCGCGTCCGAAAATACATATGATGTGCCCTTCGTATTAAAAGGTTCGTTTAGCCAGAATGAGAGATCAGATATACCTCCCACGTTATTTTGGGAGCCTCCGTTCACAGTAACAAGGTTGGTAGGCCCGTTTATCGTGACCGTGCCGCCTGGGCCTGCCAGCAAAGGCCCTTCAATATATACGGAGCTCGATTTCGGATTCTTCTTATTGCTATCATCCAGATGGCCGGTCAATACTATATTGCCCGCGGACGATACAGGCGCCGGGCCTATAGATGTGGCGGTATAGCCGTATTTTACAGTGATCCGGGAAGTCGCGCCGCCTGAAATTCCGGTTGAAATTATCCCCAGTACGCCTGTTTTGGCGGCGCTATTATAGCTTATAGGATAGGCGGCGGCGTTATAGGTGGCCAACGTCTTTCCAGCCGCAGTAACTGTACCGGACGAGACCTGATTTGCCCAGTCGATATTCTGATTTCGCTGGGATTTAAGATGGGCGTAAAGTCTCTCGGCCCCGGATACTGCTCCGCAATATGCGTTCATGTGATCGGTGTCTCTCCTGGCCTGCCCCATCTCGCTCGTACCTATATTTATCAGAGTAGTGCCAGCCAGGATAAGGATGGCCATCGAAGCGAGTACCAACAACAAGATAAAACCTTTATTTCGTCTCATCATATATTCCTCAAGAATACGGTTTGTGCCAACTCCACTTTTACATGGTAAGGAGGTTGGCCGCCTACGTGCACATCTCTTTCCACCGTAGCGGTAACCGTTACGCATTGTGGCGGTGTAACGGTGGCCGTGTTCGGAGGTGTCACCTCACCTGGTAATTCAAAAGAAAGGCCCGTCAATCCGGTGGTGCCGCTTACGGGCGACTGGACATTATTATGATAGAGCTTCATAGGATTTTCTGTTTTCAGCGTAAAGAAAGACTGGTTGTTGATGTTTTTGATATTATAGCTTATCCGTACTATGTTGGGACTGATAACCCCATGAGTAGGAAGGGCTGTAGCCCATGCTATGCCGTTCCGCCTGGAATACTGGACCCCTGAAATTGAATCCGTGCCGGCGGCATTATCTCTCGAACCATAGATTATCGTCTTAACCGCTATCCTGGCTATCCTCTGCGCTTCTATTCTCGGCATGAATTGCGTCCACCAGGCGGAGCCCATGACATATACCGACCATGTGCTGAGCACTATGAATAGTGAGACGGTTGTGGATATAAGGATTTCAAGTAGGGTGAGGCCTTTATTGCGTTTGCGCATATCAGTGCTCACGTTCACACATATATGAGGCGGCGCTTACGGAATACGTCTGGCCCCGCCCCATAAGAGGAGTCTTCTCGACCCACGAGACGATGAACCCGACGATCTTATATCTGATCCCGTCAAAAGTTAAATCGCCCCCAGATGTCCGTATATTATCCGGATACCACGGAGAGCAGGTTAACCGGCCTATAAGATCATCGGAAGTATTCGTAGTGCCGCGGTCGTCTATCGTAACATTTTTGTAACCACCGGTGGCTAAAGGCATAGTGGTATAGTATGCTCCTCCCAGACTGCCGCCATCATCATTATATCCGGCCTGCATCTCCTGGTCCATATAAGTGTTGAGTATTGAATTCGCCTTAGCGATATGTTTGCCGCGATTTACCGAGGATAGCGAAAGATAATATGCCCCCGTAACTCCTATAAGCAGGATGCTTAAGAGGAGGATGCCAACCAGGCTCTCTATTAAAGTTACTCCTTTATTATTCATCGTATGTCAGATTCTATAATAGCACAGAAAAATAGATTTGCAAAATAAAAGATATGCGAAACGATCAAATAATGTTTCCGACGAGGCCGGTGAAATAAGCCGGGACCTTCGTAGTAAGAAGCATCCTCCTGCCGTTCCAGGGATGCAGAAAAGATATAGAGAGGGAGTGCAGCGCCATGCGTTTATGCAGATCATCCTTCTTACCGTACTTTAGGTCGCCCACCACAGGATGGCCCTTTTCGGCGAAATGTACGCGTATCTGATTTTTCCTGCCTGTAACGAGATCGATCTCAAGAACGCTGAAATCTCTCGTCTCTTTTAGGACTTTATATATGGTGGTGGAAAGCTTTCCTATTGATTGGTTTTTTGTACTATATACAACATGTGCGGCATTCTCAGCCAGATACGAAGTTATGACGCCGGATTTTTCCGGTAATTTACCGTAAACTACAGCGAGATATTTTTTCTCTGTCTTGTCCCACTGGTCCTGTAGCCGGTTTTTCGCAGCCTCGGTCTTTGCGAAGATAACAATGCCCGATGTGTCTCTATCGAGGCGGTGTACAATGAAGATGCGCTTGGGTGATTTGGCGCAGCCTTTACGGACATAATCCGTAAGAATATGGTAAGC
>JAPLMH010000121.1 GCA_026387135.1 Candidatus Omnitrophota bacterium
GCGGAACACGCGTATTCTTTAAGCAACCGCCGGAGAGCATGGGTGAAATGTCGGACGAATGGGACGGACAAGGCGGGTCTCAAAAGATCAGAAGACATAAGCCGAGCAAAATAAGAGATTATAGTGAAGGATCGGCCCCCGCAAAGAAGTCAGCTTCATGGCACAAGGATAAGATAACAAAGACTAGTATTCCTGAGCTTAGCGAAGAGGTCATTGCCGGGCCGGATGTATATGCGCCGCCTGTAGGATTGACAACTTTCATGGCTGATGCTATAGGCGATGATCTGTATGGACAGCAATGCCTCGATCTCGGCACGGGGACAGGCGCTCTTGGCTTTATTATGCTTAAAAGGAACGCGGCCGCGGTCGTCTTCGCGGATATTAAGTCGCAGGCTCTTGATAGCGCCAGACAAAACGCTGCAAGGCTTGGATATGCCCCAGGGAAAGATCCCAGAGCAGAATTTGTTCACAGTGATCTATTCTCGGATCTGCCGGGAAGAAAATTCAACCTCATCCTTTTTACCCCCTCACCCATGGACGGTTGGGATGTTTCAGCAAATGAAAATCAAAGATACAGGTACAGAGAACATGTTGAGTTATTTTTCAAGGATGCAGGAAGTCATCTTGACGCCTCATCCAGGATATTATTCAGGGATACGGTATTTCCGGAAGATCCGAAATCTGTCGACCGGGCGGATCAGATAGAAAAAATGGTCAGGGCATTCGGCGAAAGAGAAGGCTGTGTTGTGGAAAAGATCGGGCCGCACAGGCGTTTTGTTGAATCTGTCGCCTGGCGCAAAAAAGGTAAGGGAGCTGTCCTGCGTGTTCCGGAAGAGACGTATATTTATGTTATTACAAAGAACGTGGCTTCCGAGTCCGAAGCTGAAAAGATTGTTGCTCCGAGGCCCGCGCGCGAAGGTGAGACTCCTAAAAAAGGACCGCTAGAGCCGGGAAGCGGGACGCGCGTGAACTTCAAATCATCGCCGGAAGAGATGGGCGAACCGCCGCAGCGAGCAATACCGGGACAATCTCCAATAACTGCGGTTGATGAGAAATACCTGGTTTGGACAAGAGGTTTGCGAGAGAAGGTTTACTCGCCGCGTTATCTGGTTCTTTGGTTCAGATTTTTCGATACATTATTTGCGCAAGCTCAATATCCGCAGTTTTACTCTGGATACGATAAGCAATTTATAGAATGGCCGATGATGGGTGGCGACGAGAAGATGGAAGGTGCTATTGAAGATCTTTTACATTATTTGAAAGATAACGGTATCGACGCTATCGGCGGACAAAGAATAAACTATTTTCTACAATGGCCTTCTAAAAAGGACAATATCAAGGTCCAGACACTTGTGCTTAAATGGGCAGCGAGTGTATTGCCAGCATCTGATTTTAGAATGCTAACCTTGGTTTTTCGTATTCGCCAGATATTTAACAGATTTAATGCCGGTTCCGATCATGTCCTGAAAAAACGAGAATTTCATATCTATTTTCGCAGTAACCCTAACACGATAACAGTAAACTTTACTCATTGTTACCCCGGTATGATGCCCACTGATGAAGAGCTGACCGCTATCAATGCTCTGGAGCAAGATTACAAAATTAAGATCGATGTGCAGCAGCCACGTAGGCAGTGGATCACGATTACCTCTCAGGCGTCCTCCCAAGAATGGGAAATGGCCGAGCCGGCAAATATGCATGAAGATACCGGCGACATTCTTAATTGGCTGATGATGCAATATCAGATGCGGGCCGCGGCGTTCTCTTTTTTAAGATCCGATATTGCTGATCTTCTATATAAAGGTGATTCCAGTAACGTAATGGAATCAATTAAGAAGATGGCTTATATAAACTCCACCATCCTCGATTTTCTATCGCGCGGGATGAATGCTTTTAACGTAACGGCATGGAGTGAATTCCGGCAGAGAATTCTGGCGAAGCGTAAGGAGTTTGTCGAGTCCGGTGTTCATAGCGATGGAGCTCTATGGCGGGAATTCGAGGAAAGCTGGCTTGACTTTATTGAAACATTTGATCGCTTCAAACCCGGCGACGTTCCTTCGCTTACGGAAACGCTCGCCGCCGGCCCGGTTACGGCATCGACAACTGAAGCGTTAGTAGAGCAGGGTGTTCCCTTGCAAAACATCCTCGAAAATCAGGCTAAAGAACCTTTTTGGAAAAATCTTGCATTAGAACAAGCCTTTGTAAGATTCATGCATAGTCCACTTGCACGCGTTAACAAGGAAAGGAAGCAAGCGCTTGTCGATACCATTGAAAAATATGAAGGTACTGCGGTTAAGATGGTGAGCCGCGCTAGCAGGATTGAAGGAATTCTACCTGGTATGTCGCCTAAGCTTAGGCGCGTTACCCATTTTGACATTATTCGGCTTTCCGACAATAAATTGTTATACCGGATATCTAAAGAAAAGAGTGTCAAGGTTGTTAAGCATTTCGATAGCGAAGATATCGTCGACACGTTTATACAAGTAGACGACAGCGGATTGATCGGGCGCTACATTTTTATCCGTAAGACACGCCAAAACCAGTCATACTATTCCCAGGGCTTGAAAATGTTTAAAGGCGATGAAAGGTATACCCATGTCCAACATATTAGAGAAGAAGATTATCTGCGGTATTTTTCTAATCCAGACTTAGTGGTCAGTCGCGAGTTGGGCAGTGAGCTTAGGCGTTTTAATGCAGTACTGAATACTATTAATCGTAAACGTTCTGCCTTGATGGCACATTCGCACTTTCCGTGGGCTTGTGGACTATCAGCAAAAATTATTCAAGAGACTTTATTCCGATATGGCTTTAAGAGTGCTTTGAGGGAACAGCATAACAATCCGGAAACGGGTGCGATTCAAAACTACGTTTCGGTCGATGTGGCGGGTACGAATTTCATTGTCGATATAAACGCTGATACATCTGAATGGCAATTGGTAGATAAAATAAATAATGTATGTGAAATGCTCGATGTTGGCGTAGTCGTATTGCCCCGCTGGTATTTAAAAGCTAATTATTCGAAATATCGGGGAACGTATTCAGAACGCTCTCTTAATCTCGTTGAAATGTTGTCTTTTGGTAAACATGGTGCTATCACATTGCCTGATGGGACAATTATACCTGCTAATGATAATACTGTCTCGTTGCCGGCAGCATTAGGCGGCGCAGAGAATCCGGCTGGCGACCCGCACTATAAGACGTTGCCTGCGCCGGAGCCCGGAAGCCCGGAGGAGGCACTCAAACAGCAGGTGGGCCTACCAGGCATCGGTACGCCGTCTAGGCATAGTTTAAGATTCCGTCAGAGTGATGATGTGGGCGAGCCACATGGTAATAGCGTGCCCCAAAATGGACCGTCCCCAAGTTCTCTAAGCTCTTTAGTCGAAACAGTTATTGCGACGAAAATACCACCGAGCGGGATAAAAAATATAGTCTTCAATGGCAAATCTATAACGGCAAGTAAGGCGGCGGAGGAGATCGGTAAATTAGCAGATTTCATAAAGATCATTAATATGAGAGTAGAAGACAAATGCTTGCTTATAGGAACAGCCGATTGGAAAGCATCTCATGTGGATATTAAGAAGCCCGGTAAAGGAGGTCGCACTTTCAGCGGACAGATAGCCATAGCCAATAAATGCATAGGACTCCCTCCTTGTCCGGAAGGACAGATGAACGATGTCAGAACGCGGGATGATTATATAAGGATAGCCCGCGCCTTGATAGAGAATGGATTCAACGGCTCTATTGAATTTGAAACTGGCGCGGAAAGAGATGAAGATCAAATACTTTTCAGAGTAGCGTCTAGACCAAGATCTATCCTTGAACTGGCTCTATTGCCTTTGAGTTCTGAGGGAGCTTCACTTACTCCGCAAGCCGCACCGGGAGCTACTACAATCGGAGAGGCTGACAAGCACGTTGCATTCTCAGAGGTTGTTCTTGAAGCGTCTAAATTTGATGCAACAACAGTTAACTTATTGAAAAAACGTCGAAAAAATAAAGAAGACTGGATGGTCTTACTAAAGGGAAAGAGCCTACTATAAATAATATAGTAGAATTAAGCGGAGGGCAGATCACTTACAGCGGAGTGGCGCAAGTATTGTGGCGTAATGGCATAGATCCCGCGAAAATAGGCATAGTAAGAGAAAGACCAAAACCAAAAGATAGGAACGAGTGGATAGCTTATTTTAAGGCACTTATCGCGAAACTGCCTGCCGGTACGCCGCCGACTATGAAGAATATAGCAAAAGCGGCATCAGGAGAGCATAGCAGCGGTACTTTGATAAACAGTATGAGAATTTATTTTATTACAGCTCAGGATATAGGGTTACAGATCAGAAAACATAATCCTCCGAAAACTAGAGATCAATGGATAGCTTATATAAAAGAGATCGCAGACACATTACCCGAAGATGTATCACCGACACGACAAAATATTTCGGCGGCGTCTGATGGCAAGCTTACAAATAATTTATTAACCAAGGCTATGCAATACCATGCGATAAGTTTCGAGGATGCCGGTATGGCAAGAGGACACGCCTTGCCTAAGTCTAGAAAAGAATGGCTGGAATGGTTTAAGAATGCCATTGCGACGTTACCTACAGGTATAGAGCCGATACCGCAAAATATAGTACGATATTCTAGTGACGCGCTAACTCCGCATGGAATTTATAAAATTTTATATAAACACGGTATCTCGTATGAAGAAGCCGGGATGGTAAGAGAGAATGAAGCGCCACGCTCCAGACAAGAGTGGGTAGATGTTATTACTACTCTGCGTTTACATCTTGACGCAGGCGTTGAACCTACGCTGAATAACATCGCGTCATCATCGAACGGACGCTTCGGTGCGAATAATCTGCGCGGGGCGATTTCCTATCACTTGATCAGCTATAAAGAATTAGGCATAGTGAGAGAGCGCCGAAGCTGTGAAGATTTTCTGTCCTTATCACAAAGGGGCGTGACTAAGGAGTGGGCTAACATTGGCGGAAGGCGGGTACCAATTGCAGGAAAGGTGGAACCTGAGCCGTCCGATCTTGCAGCACAAAGCGAAATGCGGGTCAATATCCAAAGAGAAATAGAAGCTTTACTGGAGCAAGAGCGCGAGATCGCATTTTTGATAATGGACTATTTTGAAGGAGGGGGCGAATTAATAGATGTTCAATCATTACCAAGCGTTATTAATATACCGCTTGAAGACATTACTAGAACACTAAATATATTGCGGGAAAAATTAAAAGGCGAAGATAGCCTTACAGTTGATACGCCCACCGCCGGCAAGGCCGCGGCGCGAGAAAATAAAAATGGGCAGAATGGTTTACTTGGTATGCTTGGGGTGGCGGGGGACGGCAAAGATACCAATGAGAATAACGAAAATCAAACCCCCGATAAACAGGATATACAAACCGGTCATGATCAATCACCTTCCTTAATGATTAATGTTGCCACAACAAATGTTGCGGCGGAAAATAGTAAGCCAGCCACAAATACGCCCGTACGAAAAGACTCCGAAGATAAAAATTGGCCTATTACCAATGCCGCAAAGCTTAATTTACCGACATCAAATAGTGCTTTGCCCAATTCTGTTCGTTGCGATTTGCCTAGTTTAATCATCGGGGTAAGTTTACCACAAGAAACTAGCTCTGTCAACAGTACTTGGCACGGCCAGCCCCGACTAACAGACGGAGAGATGCAGCAACCACCACCCACTGCCGCCTCCGAACCGCCCGCCGCCGGAGATGGCGCAACACAGTCTTCTCAGAAAAAAGTTGTTGCTCCGAGGCCCGCGCGCGACGGCGAGACGTCGAAAAAAGGACCACTAGAGCCGGGCAGCGGGACGCGCGTGCACTTCAAATCGGATCCGGACAAGATGGGCGAGCCATCGCAACGAGCCGCACAGGATGCGCGCGAAAATGGTATGCCTACGGAGAGCATTCCCGGAACAACTGCCACGGACGTTATTATTTATCAAAGCGAAAAGATAGAAGATAAAAACATCCTTCCGTGGGGTTCTTTTAACCGCATGATGTATATGCTTGTACGGGATGGTTATATTGCCCAAGAAGAAGCTCAAATAGAGATTATGCCGGGAGGCAAAGACATATTTTCATATTTCTTTGAAGAGGCCTACGTAAATGCCTTGGAATCACTAAAGATTCAGTGGAAGCCCAAGCAATTTGATAAAAAAGGGGAAATAGGTTTTCGTGCAGTGCTTCGTAACGGTAAATTATGGATAAGTATGCATGACAATGGCACCGGTATTACTCTTAAAAATATGATTTCAGCGCAAAGGAACAGGCCTGTGACTGGAAGAGGTACCTTCCTTCATGATATGGGGGTTAAGGCTGCAAGTATTGGTTGGCGGCTTGTCGTTGATAACCAAAAAGATACGCATGGGGCGATTGTCTCTCTTGTTATTCCTAGTAAGAAAGCAACGCAACCACCCGCCGCCGGCAAGGCACGGGATGGAGTGGTCCAAAATGATGTGCCCCCAAAAACAACCGCAAGCTATCTACCTCGGAGTTCAAAATTTGTTACACAAGTTCATGGCAGTCCCTATCTTACCACAACCGCCTATGGAATCATTGTAGAAAATTTAGGAAAAGTTTTACCAGAAAATGCCAAAATTTTAGATTTAATGACCGGTTGTCATACATATTTACCAGATGACAAGAAACCCGCTGAGGTTGCCGGATTAGGTCTTAATTCCGAAGAAATGAGCTTAAATACTGTATTGAATGGAAATTTTATGGTTCAGGATTTGAATGAGAACCCTGTGCTATCTCAAAATTGGGATGGACATTTTGATGTTGTACAGATAGTTGCCGGTATGGCATATCTGGAGCATTTTTCACGAGTATTTGCTTCGGCTGTCAAGGCATCAAAACCGGGAGGTGTATTATTTATAGCCTATGATGATACCTATGATCCTGAAGAAGCTACGGATCAATGGAAAGCAATGGATGTGGATTTAAAAGTTCAAAGCATTATCGAGGCTCTAAAAACTTGTAAAGATTTATGTGATATCAAACATGTGAGAGAGGAATATAGCGACCCTGGATTTGTTAACAGCCACCATATTTTAGATATAATCACGGCGCACGTCACTGTCACGCCGCCCGCCACCGACAAGACCGATGAGGTATCCTCAAAAGGACCGTTCCCAGTAACTCCCGCACCAGAGGGCAATGCAAGGCCAGCTCTCCGGATAGATCAGCGAAAACTCACACGCACATTAACCCATATCGCAACTATTGATGAGT
Source organism: Candidatus Omnitrophota bacterium (assembly GCA_026387135.1). GTDB lineage: Bacteria > Omnitrophota > Gorgyraeia > 2-01-FULL-45-10 > 2-01-FULL-45-10 > 2-01-FULL-45-10. The sequence continues at coordinate 7,257 of JAPLMH010000121.1, forward strand.
TAGTAGTGAGATGGAGAGATGGTGTCATGGAAACACTGAAGAGTAATGATAGTGAAAAGTTAATGAAATTTGCGCGTAATTTAGTTATCGAACAAAATTGTGCACAGATGGCAACAAACCCAATGGCGGAATTATTATATTCAAATAGATATGCAGCTAGGCTATTTCTAATCAAAGAAGCATGTTCTCATGGAGATAAGCAGCTTATTGACGGAGTTAAGCTATTATTAACTTTCATAGACCACGCACCTACAAAAGCAGATGTAGAAAAGATAGTATTGCAAAGCGCCAGCCCGACCACGGCGCAAGATTCTGATAAAAATGGGGACGGCGACCGTTTTCCGGAGGCACAACCGCCCGCTGCCGATGGTATTACAGCCCAGAACGTTCCTGATATCGAAAATTTATTACAGATGCTGAGTGATATGGTCCCGGTTAAGAGTAAGCAGGATGAGATGAAATATTACAGGATAAGATATGACGCGACAAAAATTCCTAAGGGATCGCCTGCCGAGGATCTGCTCAAGTTATATTGCGAGCGGGTACTACCGATGTATATGCGCGGTAAAGACAGGATAAAATTGGTGGCATCGGATGGCAAAGGACAGAGCCTAATCTCTGTGGAGTGTTTTAATGATAAAGGGATGACTAATAGGGTAGGCCAGGGGCGCGTCGATGTAGAGGAAGGCAATGCTTTGAGATTGATAGGTATGCTCAATATGGCGTTCCTCGCCTCACAGATCCCAGATAACGTTCCGCCCGATGAAATAAAGAGCCAATATAGTGCGCTGATAGCCATTATCGAGAAGCAGTGTAATGAGATAATGGCCGATGCGAAGCCGCTTTCTGATGTGATCGAATATACCGCCAACGGTATTTGGATAAAACTGCCTCACGCCGCGCAGGTCCCGGTAGACAAGATAGACGAATATTACCGCCTCACGATCACTCAGCTGGAACAGTCCGCGTAAATGCTGCTTTTAAAAGCCACTTTAATTGCAAAGCACACATTTAAAGAAAATGCTTGATTTCTTTAAAAGCATTGGGTATACTTAATGTAACCATTAAGAGGGGTTGAGATGGATATAAACAGGTTCAGGGATAGCACGGCCGGTAAGGCAATAAGGACGGAGCGCGGGTATAACGCGTTTGTGCCTAGTTCATTGCCGCCGTCAATTGATTATGACAAAGAGATCGTGGGGCTATTGTCAGAAGCTGATATCGCTCTTGGCAATCTATCCGGTATAGGCGCGCTACTGCCCAATCCGGATTTATTGATTACTCCGTACGTTAAAAGGGAAGCTGTCCTAAGCTCCAGCATAGAAGGTACGCAGGCCTCTCTTTCCGATCTTTTTTATTTTGAGGCAGCCAACAAGGATGAGCGCAAAAAAGAAGCTAAAGAGACGGATGTAGTAGAAGTTCTTAACTACGCAAAGGCCATGAATTATGGTCTGAAAAAATTGAAAGAACTTCCGCTTTGTCTCATGATTATAAGGGAGATTCATAAAGAACTGATGCGCGGGGTCAGAGGAGAGCACCTAACACCCGGTGAATTCAGGCGCAGCCAAAATTGGATAGGGCCGGCAGGCTGCACATTGAACAATGCGTCTTTTGTCCCTCCACCTGTTCACGAAATGCACCAGGCTCTGGATAATTTTGAAAAATTTTTACATGACAAGGAAAGTTTTCCCGGACTTGTTCAATGCGCTGTGATCCATTATCAGTTTGAGGCGATACATCCATTCCTGGATGGAAATGGCAGAGTTGGCCGGCTATTAGTCACTTTGTTTTTATGTGAAAGAGAATATCTCGTTTACCCGCTTCTTTATTTAAGCGCTTTCTTCGAAAAGTACCGAAACGAATATTATGAAAGATTGCTGGCTGTCAGCGAAAAAGGCGAGTGGCAGGCCTGGATAAAATTCTTTTTACGGGCTGTTGCGCATCAGGCAAAGGACGCGATCGATAATTCTAAAATAATCCTATCGCTTCTCGACAGATATAGAAAAACGCTTCGTGATAAGAAAAGTTCAATGTACGCCGTGAGTTTACTCGAAGAAATATTTTTGAATCCGTTTGTTACGATACCTTATGCCGCAAGAAAACTTAAAACATCGTATCCTACAGCTAAAGCCGCGGTTGACAAGCTGATGGCATGCGGTATTTTGTCGGAAGTATCTGATAGGCGGTGGGGCAAAGTATACAGGGCCCAGGAGCTGTTAAGCCTCTTAGAAAGAAGATAGGTTCCCTCGTCGCTTTGCTCCTCGCAATGACTCCCTTCACCACATTAAATTGACCTCATAGGATAATATTGATATAATCATAAAACTATAAGAAAGAAGAGAACTGATGCTGGACGAGATAAAAGAAGAATTGAAGAAGACGGAGGGGAAGCTAAAGACCCTCAGAGGCTATCTTTGACGTAGATTCAAAGCTAGGGCGCATAGCATCTTTGGAAAAGGAGATCGCCCAAGAAGGATTCTGGAATAACCAGGAGCGGTCTCAAAACGCGGTAAAAGAACTTAAGAATTTGAAGCTCGCGGCAGAACCATATCTAAAGATAGAAGAAGGCGTCAGGGGCATACGGGATATATTAGAGATAGCCGGAGCCGAAGATACGGAATCATTAGAGCATTTTAAGAAGGACCTCGCGAATCTAAGCCGTAAAGCCGATGATCTCGAATTCAAAACACTCCTCAACGAAGAGACCGATGTAAATAACGCTATCCTCAGCGTCAATGCCGGAGCCGGCGGCACGGAGGCATGCGACTGGGCGGCGATGATACTTCGGATGTATACGATGTGGGCCGAGAGCAAAGGCTATAAAATTACATGGCTCGATCAGATCCATGGTGAGGAGGCGGGCATAAAGAGCGCCACTCTTCTCATAGCCGGAGATTATGCCTATGGTTACCTTAAGGCGGAGACCGGAGTGCACCGCCTTGTGAGGATCTCTCCGTTCGATTCCAACAAAAGACGGCACACCTCATTCGCGTCGGTCGACGTTATAC
>JAPLMH010000135.1 GCA_026387135.1 Candidatus Omnitrophota bacterium
GTTAGCACTCATCTAAATTGAGTGCTAACACTTTATTATTATACTCTAAGCTAAAAAGATGTCAAGATTTTTTTTAAAATTTTATCTTTTTGAAATTAGCTGGAGGCCGTTTCAGGTGAGGTCTTCGTCCGTTATTTGAATGGACTTTGCGTAGCGTTTTATGAGACGGGCGTTGCCGCCGGTAGCAATAACTTTTATCGATCTTCCCAGAATCTTCTTGTATTGCGCAACGAGGCCGTCGCACATGGCGCCGAAGCCGAATAGTATGCCGCCCCTCATGCTGTTTACCGTATCCTTACCTATAATAGAGGAGGTGCTTGCAAGCTCCACTTTGGGCAATAACGCGGTATTTCTATAGAGGCTTGAGAGCGATAGTCCTATTCCGGGAAGTATGAGGCCCCCCAGATAATCACCCCTCTTAGATATGATGTCAAAGGTTATGGCCGTTCCGAGATCGACTATAACCGCGGGCGCCCCATACAGAGCTTTTGCGGCAAAAGCGTTCACGAGCCTGTCCTGCCCTACCTCGCTCTTTATTCTGTACATATTCTTTACAGGCACTTTAAGGTCCCTGCCGATGATAGTTATCTTTATCGTTCCGGACATTCTGCGCAGTTCGACAACCAGACGCGCCAGAGCCAGGGGAACTACGCTAGAGACTACTGCCTCGTCCAGCCTGTTCAAATCAAGACCCGCCTCCTTAATGAGCGTTTGAGTAAATTCATGTGCCTACCTCATCTCACCATTATCACATCGCCCGATGATATTTTTTCGAGTACGCCCGATTCCGTTCTGACAACGAGCGCGCCATCAGGATCTATATCATGCGCCAGGGCTTCAAAAGTCTTTCCGCGAAGGGAGACCTTCACTCTTGAGCCGATCATTGCGGAAAGACCCTTCCACATCTCTATGATGGGTTCAAACCCTTCCACCTTCATCAGATTATAATACTCTTCAAGCCTTTCTAACACCTTTTTCGTCAGCTCTACTCTAGATAAACCGATCTTTTCGCCGCGGTGACGAAGCTCCTCTTTTATGGAAGCGGCCCCTTTAGGAAGCTGCTTCATCGGAATATTAACATTTATGCCTATCCCTAAGACCACAAAGTCCACCCTGTCCTGCTCCGCCTTCATCTCCGTCAATATCCCGCATAACTTTTTATGGTCGATCATTATATCGTTGGGCCATTTTATGGTAACTTCCAAAGAAGCAACGTCTCTTATCGCCTGCGCTACAGCTATGGCAGCGAGAAGCGTGATCCTTGAGATCTCGTTCGGAGCGATGGATGGCCTCAATATGCATGACATGTATATCCCGCCTTTGGACGGGCTCGACCAATGTCTTCCGTGCCTACCTTTACCCTTGGCCTGCTCATCGGCCAGGATAACGGCACCCTCTTTCATGCCCTTTTCTGCAAGCTCATAGGCGACGATATTAGTTGAATCTACTTTCCTGTAAGATATGACGCTCCTGCCGAAGACCTTCGTCTTTAATTTCCACTTTATCTCCGAAGGTATCAGGGAATCCGGTATGGCAATGAGCTTGTACCCTAAGTGAGGCAGAGCCTCTATCTCATAGCCTTCCAGGCGCAGCTTCTCTATATGCTTCCATATGGCGGCGCGTGAGATTCCCGCTAGTTTACAAAGCTCTTCTCCGGAAACATATGAATCTTTGCTATGCCGCAGTACGTTCAGTATCTTTTCGTCGAGCATATCTTTCCTTTAACTCTTTTATCTGGTCGCGCAATATGGCCGCGCGTTCAAACTGCAGGTTCCTGGCGGCGACTTCCATGTCATGCTGCAGCTCGCCTATTAATGATGTTATATCATACTCTCTGTCATTCTCTTCAACTACTTCAGCGATAACCTCACGGGCCTTCTTATAGGATTCTATGCCTTCCTTGACCGCCTTCTCTATTGAGCGCGGCGTAATATTATGCTCCGTATTAAAAGCGATCTGGATCTCACGGCGCCGGTCGGTTTCATCTATAGTCTTCTTCATCGATTTAGTTATCCTATCCGCATACATAATGACCTCGCCGTTTATATGGCGTGCCGCGCGTCCCGCCACCTGTATAAGGCTCGTTTCGCTGCGCAGAAAACCCTCTTTATCCGCGTCGAGGATGGCGACCAGCGAAACCTCCGGCAGGTCCAGGCCCTCTCTCAATAAGTTTATTCCTATGAGACAATCGAATTTATTCAGCCTTAAGTCCCTTAATATCTCAACCCTCTCTATGGCGTCTATCTCGGAATGCAGATACTTTACTCTAAGACCGAGATCTTTCAGGTACCTTGCCAGGTCTTCTGATAATCTCTTGGTAAGAGTGGTTACCAATATCCTCTCTTTCTTCTCCGCTCTCAGGCGTATCTCTTTTATAAGATCGTCTATCTGTCCCTTCGTGGGCCTTACCTCTATAACCGGGTCTATCAATCCGGTCGGCCTTATGACCTGCTCCACAACTTCTCCGGCAGATCTCTCGAGCTCGTATTCACTTGGAGTAGCGGAAACGTATATGGTATCGCCTACGATCTTCTCGAATTCCTCGAACTTCAACGGCCTGTTATCGAGAGCCGATGGCAGTCTGAAGCCGTATTCTATAAGAGTCTCTTTGCGCGCCTTGTCCCCATAATACATACCTCCTATCTGGGGTACCGTTACATGCGACTCATCTATAAAAAGCAGAAAATCCTTGGGGAAATAGTCCAGGAGGCACCACGGCTTCGATCCCGCAGCCCTTCCCGATACATGGCGCGAATAATTCTCTATGCCGTTACAATAACCTACCTCGCGCATCATCTCCAGGTCATATTTTGTCCGAGATTCTAACCGCTGGGCCTCTACCAATTTATTATCCCGTTTCAGTTCCGCTAGGCGGGAGACCAGCTCTTCCTCGATGGATCCTATCGCTCTCTCTATCCTGTCGGGCGTAGTGACGAAGTGCTTGGCGGGATATATACCTATCTTGCGCATATTGGTGATCGTGTCGCCCGTTAAAGGGTTGATCTCATATATGCGCTCTATCCTGTCTCCCAGCTGCTCTACCCTGTACGCCGTCTTTGTGTACGCCGGGAATATCTCTATCGTGTCTCCTCTTACTCTGAACGTCGAACGTTTTAGGTCGTAATCATTCCGTGTATAATGTATGGATATGAGCTTCTTCAGTATCTCATCCCTTGATATCTCCTGGGCCTCTTCCAGGAATACGAGCATCTCGCCGTACTCTTCCGGAGAGCCGAGACCGTATATGCATGATACGCTGGAGACTATAAGGCAGTCGCGCCTGGACATGAGCGAGCTTGTCGCCGAAAGCCTTAAACGGTCTATATCCTCATTGATGGACGCGTCCTTTTCTATATAAATATCTCTCTGCGGGATATACGCTTCGGGCTGGTAATAATCGTAATAGCTTACGAAATACTCGACGGCATTCTCCGGAAAGAACTCTTTAAATTCGCTGTATAGCTGCGCGGCGAGCGTCTTATTATGGGATATCACGAGCGTGGGTCTGTCCACCCTGGCTATAACGTTTGCCATCGTAAACGTTTTGCCGGATCCAGTTACGCCGAGGAGGGTCTGAAATTGCCTGCCGCTCTTTAAGCCGCCGGTGAGTTTCTCTATGGCGCTCGGCTGGTCGCCTTCAGGCTTAAAATTGCTTACGAGTTTGAACGGCATCTTTATACGATTTCCAGGGATACATCTATCGATTTGACTGAATGGGTAAGAGCGCCTACGGATATCATGTCGATACCTGTGCCCGCATACTGATCTATATTCTCCATGTTGATACCACCGGATACTTCAAGCATGGCTTTCGTCTTTGACATGCGCCGTATCTCAACACAAGCTTTGACATTTTTGGGCGTCATATTATCCAGCATTATGATATCGGGCTTACCTTGCAGAGCATCCTGGAATTCCGCGGTATCGGCCACCTCGATCTCTATTACTGTGCCCCTGATATTCTTCTTCCTGGACGTCTCAACAAGCTCCATCAAGCTCAGCTTGTGACCTTTCGGAGTCGTGACCTGGTGGATCCTTATATGATTGTCCTTGATAAGCACCTGATCGTATAGACCCATGCGGTGATTTGCTCCGCCGCCTGCCGTCACAGCATATTTTTCAAGATAGCGCAATAGCGGATAGGTCTTGCGCGTATCCATTATCTTTACGCCGTAGGGCTTTACCTTATCTACAAATTTTTTAGTCGTTGTGGCTATGCCGCTTAAAAATTCTATAAAATTTAGCATCGTGCGCTCTGCGCGCAGAATAGAATTGAT
>JAPLMH010000178.1 GCA_026387135.1 Candidatus Omnitrophota bacterium
CTAACCCACCCTTACCTGACCATACTGGCGCCGAACTGCATGTCATACAGCCTCTTATAAAGGCCTTCTTTCTGTATCAGCACGTCATGCGCTCCCGTATCCACCACGTGGCCAGCATCCAGGACATATATCCTGGTGGCATGCTTTATCGTGCTTAAGCGGTGCGCTATCGCGAATACGGTCCTGCCCTTCATCATCCTGTCTATGGCTTCCTGGACCAAGACCTCGGATTCGGTATCGAGTTGCGACGTGGCCTCATCCAATATGAGTATGGGCGAATTTTTAAATACCGCTCTGGCTATGGACAAGCGCTGTTTCTCTCCCCCGGAAAGCCTGAAGCCGCGCTCTCCCACTATCGTTTCATAGCCTTGCGGCATCTTCATTATGAAAGAATGCGCATTGGCTATCTGGGCGGCCCTTATGATATCTTTCTTATCCGGACTATCATTGCCGTAGGATATATTGTACGCTACGGTCTCATTAAAAAGAATGGTCTCCTGCGTCACGATGCTTATCTGGGACCTTAAGGATTTCAAGGTATAATCCCGCACATCAACGCCATCTATCGTAAGAGCTCCTTTAGTCACGTCGTAGAAGCGGGGCAACAGGTTTACGAGTGTCGTCTTGCCCACGCCTGAGGGGCCCACAAAGGCGGCTATCTCGCCGGCCTTGACCTCCAGATTGATACCGTTCAATACCATCTTGTCGTCGTATCCGAACGAGATATTATTGAACTTCACGGAATTTTTAAATTTGGGCATCTCCACGGCGTTGATCTTCTCTATAACGGTATCTTTAGTGTCGAGAACCTCGAATATCCTGGATGCCGCCGCCATCGCCTGTTGGTTTATGCTGTAGACGTTCGTAAGACGCTTGATAGGTTTCATCAGGGACAAAATACTTGCCAGAAAAGTGACGAACGCTCCCGCCGACAACGCTCCGGAGACTATCTCTTTGCCGGCGACCCACAAAATAATGGCTATGCAGAACATCCCGACGAATTCGGTGATGGGGCTAACGACGCTTACCCTCTTCACCGATTTCATGGCAAGCCTGTAGAACTGCTGGTTCTGGTTTTTGAAGCGCTCCGACTCCCGGCGCTCCATCGAAAAAGCCTTGACCATGCGGATGCCGGATATCGTCTCATGCAGAGTGGTCGTGATGTCGGACATGCTCTCCTGCGACTGCCTGGAGATCGATTTAAGCCGCTTGCCTATCTTCACAACGGGATAGATGACCAGCGGAAATAGGATCAAGCTTATTAGTATCAGTCCCCAGGATATCGAAAAATAGGCCCTTATCGTAAAGACTAGGCCTATATAGACTATCAATTGTATGGGCTGATAGAGCATATCGGTAAGACCTGTTGAGATGGAGTCTCTTATGACAGCGGCATCGTTAGTTATGCGGCTCATGAGCTTGCCTGTGGGGTTTTTCGAGTAAAATTCCATCGGGAGGCTTAATAGCTTATCGTAGATGGTATTCTTCACATCCCTGATGACCCGCTGGGAGACATCGCTCATAAGATATGTCTGAAAGAATTCGAATAAATTCCTGAAGAGCCAGAATATCATGACCAATATGATCATCCAGTTGAGAATATCCATAGGAGGCATTGAATTTACGAAACCTATGACAGATCTCACCTGGTCGGGGATAACAACACCTGCCGGGATGACCATCTTTTTACCGGTTATGACGTTATCTATTAGCGGAATTATCATGCTTATGGAAACGCCTGAAAACGCGGAAGTGCCTATCATACATAGGGTTGCGAGCGCCAAAACCCATATGTGAGGCATAACAAATTTGATAAGTCTTAGGTATTCCTTCATAATTTAGGTGCATATGATAACATAAGACTTGCCCTTTGTCGAGCGAAATGATATAATTCGCCCTATATGACTAAAATAAAGGTAGGAATAGTAGGCGTTGGCCATCTCGGCTCCATACATGCCAAAG
>JAPLMH010000005.1 GCA_026387135.1 Candidatus Omnitrophota bacterium
GGAATAGAGCTTGTGATAAATTATGATCTTCCGGAGGATGCGGAAAATTATGTCCACAGGATCGGCCGTACCGGACGCGCAGGACATGAGGGCCACGCCATATCAATTGCCACGCCGGACCAGGCCTTTGAGGTCCGCAGTATAGAGAAATTGATCAAGACTGCTCTGCCGGTGGCAGAACATCCGGAATTCCCGAAAGAAGATTTCCAGGCGATAACCGAAGAACGGACGGGCCATAAATACGGCGGCCATCACGGGCGCCCCAATAGAAGCCCACGTCCGGGCGGCGGCAATCGCCATCACTTCGGCAAATCCTCATCCCGCCCATCCGGGCATTCAAAAAGATACTACTAGATCCCAAATATTATTTTATCAGGAATTTGATCTTGGCAAGAAGCTCTTGCGCGTCGAATGGCTTTAGCACGTAGTCATCCGCACCGATCTCTTCCGTATTGGTCTTTACGTACTCTTCCTCGGGATACTGTGCGGTGAAAACTATTATCGGTATGGAACTGGTGGTCTTATCGGCCTTCAGCTCCTTACATACTTGGCAACCGTTCTTTCCGGGCATCACGATATCCAGAAGGATCAGGTCCGGCCTTTCGGATCTAGCAGTCTCTACCGCCAGTTCTCCGCTCTCAAGGGTCAATACCTTGTATCCGCTTGCTTCGAGCCTTGTCCTCGCAAGCTTAAGAAGGTCTCCCTCGTCATCTATAACTAATATCTTTTTGGTTTTGGCCCCATCGGTCTTCATTTTACACCTCCCTTTTGCCCTAAGACTCTCTTTACTAAACCTAATAATTCCTCGGGTTCGAACGGCTTGCCCAGACAGCCTTCCGCGCCGCAATCCTTGGCTCTTTCGGCGACAGACACGGTAGTGGCAGAGACCAGTATTATCGGAATATGCTTGAGCTTATCATTATTTTTTATCACCCTGGCTACGTCATCGCCGTTCATATCCGGCAGATAGACATCGAGTATTATTAGATCCGGGAGTAAGTGGCGCGCCAGATCCATCGCCTCCCGGCCATCCATGCCGCCCACAACCTCATAGCCGGCCCTCTCCAGCCTCAACATTATGATCTTTAATACGTCAGGCTCATCATCTATCACCAGTATCTTCTTCGCCAAGCTTTAGCCTCTGCGTTCTTTTATGGGCAAGGTAAAATGAAATTTTGAACCTTTGCCAAACTGCGACTCTGCCCATATCTTTCCATTGTGCGCCTGGATTATCTCTTTAGAGATGGCGAGCCCAAGGCCCGTGCCGCCCCTCTTCTTGCCAAGGCCGCCACCCAGCTGCTCAAAGGTCTGAAAAAGTTTAGGCATATCTTCGACCTGTATCCCGAGGCCGGTGTCCTCTACCACAACATGCGCGGTATTATCTTCCCGCTCGGTACTGACGGAGACACTGCCTTTTTCCGTAAATTTTATGGCGTTGCTTATCAAGTTGGTGATCACCTGTACGATCTTATCTCTATCAAATTTTAATCCTGGTATACTCTCATCTACGTTCACTGTAAAGCTCAGGCCCTTCTCTTCCGCCAGAAGATTCATCTCCCTGCTGGTTGCCAGCACCAACTCGTTTATGTCGTATTCTTTGGAGCTGATATCCAGCTTCCCGGCTCCTATCTTCTGAAAATCCAGGACATTGTTGATCAAGCGGCCCAGCCTGTCAATGTTGTTCTTCGCGGTATTTAAAACATCCTTTTGCTCGAGCGTTACATTGCCTATCAGTTCTTCCAGCACAAGATTGATGCTCTCCTTGATGACCGCAAGAGGACTTCTGAGCTCATGAGATACCATGGATGCAAATTGCGATTTTATCTCTGCCGATGCTTTTATCCCCAAGAGCCGTATTCTCTCCTCTTCCGCAATAGATTGCTGGACAACGAAGGAGATGGTGGTGCTGAGACTATCCAGTATCGCATCTTCGGCTGCCGCTATGGGATGCTTAGAAAAGAGAGCCATAACACCGGTCGTCTCTCCGTTCGGGATCTTGAGCTGATAGCCGGCGAATGACACCAGCCCCAATTCGCGCGCCCATTCGTGGTTATGCACCCTGGGATCATTAACTACATCGTTGGTCAGGAACTTGTGGTCTTCGCCGGAGGCGATGAGCCCGATCTTATAACAGCCAAACGGGACCCGGGCGTGGGCTCTGCCGTCAATATGAGTATACCGTCCGGAGCTTGATATCAGGTGCAAGCATCTGTCCCGATAACGGCATATATGCGGCCCTTCCATAACTTGGGCATGGATACAACCTTTTTCACATAAGTCCCCTGGCTTTATCATCCATATCCGGCAGAAGTCCGCCCCAAATATCTGCACGACGCCGTCAGTTATGATCTTGAACTTATCCTGTAGAGGGGCCGACGCAAGAAGCATCAGCTGAAGCGAGTCTACACCCCTCTGCCATTTTAGTACTAGGTTGCGCTCCTCGTCCACCTTAATGCGATCTGTAATGTCGCGAAAGAACCCTGCGAGATATATCTTTCCGGATATTTCTACGGGCACTGCATTGATGTCCGCATAAAAAACAGTGCCATCTTTTCTCTTTATGGGCAAACCTATGGCTAAAGAGATCTCTCCCCTTGTCTGCTTCTCAAATTGATCTACGACATGAGAGAGGCTTTTCTCGGGATGAATATCCGCGATCCCCAGCTTCATGATCTCATCATGACTATAGCCGAGCATCCGGCATATCGTATTATTCGCCATATAAAATTTTTTGTTCCGAGGATCAGCCACTACTATTCCGTCGCTGGCATTGTCAAAGACGGTCTTGAATTTTTTCTCGGACTCCGCCATCTCCCACTGGGCCCTCTTATGCGCGGTGATGTCCCAGAACAGGCCAAAGACCCCCGCAATGTTGCCTTCTTTATCACGGACCGGTATCTTGACCGTATTTACGACAGTCTTTTCGGCGCCTCTCAAGAAATCCCTTATCACCACAAACTCTTCTTCTATGTTCTCGGTCTCGCCTGAATCCATGACTCTCCTGTCATCGGACCTATACTTTTCGGCCAGGTGTGTGGGGAAGAAGTCGTGATCCGTCTTTCCGACTATCTCTTCGGGTTTTATCTTCAGGTCTTTCGCGTAATTTGTATTGCAAGAGATGTAAACCGAATTCTTGTCTTTTAAGAAGACCTTTTGAGGAAGGTTTTCGATAAGCGCCTTGTATTGCGTCTCTCTTGCCCTAATTAGCTCCGCATCCAGCAGCCTACGCTCGGTAATGTCGCGGATATTACACTGGATGGTCTTTTTGTCGCCAACTGTATAAACATTGCTGACGAATTCAACCTGAACGGATTTTCCGCTTCTAGTCTCAAGCGGCTGGTCTTCGTAACGGGCATATCCTTTGGACCGCAGCTCGGCAAAGCTTTCCTCCGACCCTATAATGTTCTTGAAAGGCCCGACATCCCAGAGATGTTTTGTTAAGAATTCCGCCCTGGAGTAGCCGAGCAATTTGATCAAAAACGGGTTTACATCCAGGATCAGCCCTGTATCAAAGTCGATCAATAGGACTCCGTCCTTTGCCGCCTCAAATAGCCTGCGGTATCGTTCTTCGCTCGCCTTGAGAGCCTGGGCCATTTCATATTGCGTCTTATAAAAGATCAGGTTATGCCGACGCCAGAAAAACCAGATCGTCATGCCTATTACAAAGATCGAAGCTATGGCAAGCCACATTATTGACCATAATTGATGCCGCATAGGCGCATATGCTTCCGACGTGTCAATACGGGCTATCATGAACCACGGCGAATTGGCAACGGCCCGTACATACGCCACCACCGGCACTCCGCGATAGTCCCTGCCCGTTATAATGCCCCTCTGCCCCAATACCGCCTTCACGGCAGGGAGGTCTTTGTTCGCATCGATCGGGAACCGCAGGCTGAGAGCGGCATTCTTTTGGAACCGGAGCTCGTTTAAAAATAAAACGTCGTTGCCCTCACGTCGGACAAGCAGGGTTTCAGCGGTTTCACTTGGAACAGGCCATCTCTTGATAAATGGGTAGAGATATTTTTCTGGGTCGATGCGCAGGGCGAGGATGCCTATCGCGGGGCTGTCTTTGTTTTCGTCAAGTATGGGGACTAGTATCTCCAGATAGATGCGGCCGTCATACGTGCTTCGACAGAAATCGCCGAGCGCGACTTCACCGTTACGCATAACATTGCGCAAGTCATCCATGGTTTTAACGCAGCAGGGCTTCTCCGTAGCCTTCGGAATGCCTATGCGGACAAAGCCCATAGTGTCCACGATAGAAGCGTTGTCATATTGGTAATGCGTAGCCTCTCGCGTCATCCATTTCCGCAGATATTCGGCATTGCGCGAGTCCTCCGGATGCTCAAAAAACCGCTGCACGGTACTGTAGAAAGCGTCTCTCCGGAAGAGCATGCCTCCGTTACCCATTCTTTCTTTTATGTACTGGCTGATCTCGCTTGATTTTAAGTCGGCACTGGTGGCAAGTTCTAAATCTATGTCCCTGCGGAAATGCGTAGAATAGTTCTGGTAACTTATATAGCCAAAAGCGATTATGGTAGCCGTCAGGAAGATGAAGACGGCTATCAGAATATGCTCGAGGGCGAATTTGCCTTTGGCCGATAGGCGGTCAAGGCGGAATTTTGATTCTTCTTTTGTGCGGTTGCTACTAGCAGGAGGTATCGCCACGCTTCACCCCTAGGTGGTACTTAATCACAAGTATACCACAGGAACCCACGCGTGGAGCTATATTTATGGTGGGCTGAACAGGGCTCGAACCTGTGACTTCCTCGGTGTAAACGAGGCGTTCTACCAGCTGAACTATCCGCCCAACTTTGCTCGCTTAAATAAGCCCCAAAATTATACTCTAAAGTTTTCTGGGGAACAACACCATTTTTACTCCTACGCGCCGGCCATGCGGCGGAGGAAGACTATCGTAAATACCATTACAAGAAGCGCCACGGTCTCGGTCATGCCGAGCACGACTAGATAGTTGCCAAAGCCCTTATTCGTCTCACCCATGGCGTCGCATGCCACGGCCGCGCATTTGCCCTGCCAGTAAGCGGAGAGGCCTATCGCCGCACCCGCGAACGCGCCGACTCCCCACATATACTGGCCCTTCATCGTTAGCGCCAGCATGTTGTTCATTACGATGAAGCCATATATAGTCTGCGTCAGCGGCGCCGCCGTCAGCGCTACAAGCAGGAACGATGCGTTCTTGTTCTGAACGAAGTTCTTTTTCCACGCCCCTATCGCGGCCATGCCGGCAACGCCCGCGCCTGCCCCTGAACCAAGGGCCGAGATCGCCAAAACCATTATGGCGCCAAGATCTTTAAATTGCGTCAATACAGTCTGTTCCATCTTTTTAACCTCCTCATTCTTTAGTTAGTTCCAGCGGCCTGTAAGGTATGCCGCTCCATGTCAGCCCTACGTGGCCTGAAAATTCAAGCACATTAAGCCTTATACCGTGGACCAA
>JAPLMH010000024.1 GCA_026387135.1 Candidatus Omnitrophota bacterium
GCTTTCAAACGGAAACGTTGCTGTCATTTGGGTTGCGCAAGGAACCGATGGCATATATTCGCTCGAAGCACAGGTTTTCGATTCAGCGGGAAAAGCTTTATATTCGAATCCATACAGCCTGGCCAATAACGTCTTTAACGCTTACGTAAGAAATGTAACCGCGCTTTCGGATGGAAGCCTCGCTGTTTTTTGGAGCGCGGGTTATGCCGATAAAACTCTATTAACATCGCAGGTCCTTGACTCCACCGGCAAAGGCATGACATTCGAAAGCTTCTCGAAGAGCATCTCCGATGCCGCGGTAAACAGGTTAATGCAGGGTATGGCATCCAATCAATCACTTAATCCATACAGCGCTCCAAGTATTGCCCAGGCCTCTGTACAGCTGTCATTTAACTTTGAAAACGGTAAGGCCATTATAGTCGATAAGGGGGTGGGAGAAGTATTCAAAGGCCTGCTTGCAAATGCTGATAGCCTAAAGGGTGATATCACGGGCGCCATGAATCCAATAGCAATAGCAAAGATAGTCCAAGATTCTTTACAAGCCTCAGCCTTAGCATTGCCAGGCGGCCAGATAGACCCTAAGGAGATGGAGATAGCCATGAAGCTTGCCAGTATAATGCAGAACCCCACAGATGACCAGAAGCTTATGCTTGATATGGCAGTGTCAATGATGAACGCGGGAAAAGATGGATCCCAGTCGCCTGAGCTGAAAAAAGCAAGCGATGACCTCCTTCAGATGGTGGCCGCTGTATTGATAGCCCAGGCGATGCCGGATCTGTTAAAAGAGGGTGATGTATCCGGTATAAAAAACATCTTCTTGGAGCTCAACAACTCCAAAGTAAAGATATTGCTGGAATACAACGAAGCCGTGAAGCCGTACTATTCGGAGATAAAGCATGTTCTGTCGAAGAATATAGCGCTCCTTCAGCTGAATAATATAGTATCCAAGGGCATGATCTCTGAAGAGCTTGCCAGCCTTGAACCCAGTGAAATCGACAAGATCCTCGAAAAACTCCGTAAAGCGTCAGACAAGTCATTCGAAGCGGAGTACATCCTCCAGCAGGAAGCAAAGCTCCGTAAAGCCTATATAGAACCCAACAAGAAGATCTTGGAAGAGAAGATGAAGACTATGATGAAGGAATTCACGAAGAGATTATCAGGGATACTGGAGTCTACGAAGAAGTAAATACCGTTATCCTATCACGCCCCGCGTTTTTAGATCTATATAATGCCGAATCCGCAGCTTTTATGAACTCCGTAGGGTCTTCCGAGTGGGCGTCCTCTATTGTAACGATCCCAGCGCTCATAGTTGCTTTCACTGCCTCACCTTTATCGGTTTTGAACTCCAAAGCGCCTACCATATTCCGAAGCCTTTCAGCGTATTTGATGGCGTGATCCTTCTTCATATCGGATATTATTATGCAGAACTCCTCGCCGCCGTAACGGGCTATTATATTATTCTTTCTGGAATGGTCCTTAAGGCTCTTTGCTATAGCTTTCAACACTACATTGCCGAATTCGTGGCCGTATGTATCGTTTATCTTCTTAAAATGATCGATGTCATATATTACGAGCGCCAGGTTTTTGTTTATGTGAAAGGCACTCTTTAGCTCTCTCTTTAACTGCAATTCGAAGTACCTGTAAAGGTATAATCCCGTAAGGCCGTCAGTCACGGCCTCTTTCCTCAAGACTATATTTTCAACTATGAGCACCACGTACCTGGCCCCGTGGAGCAATATTGTAGCCGCCACCATAAGCAATATCGGACCGATCGGGTCTATGATCATTCCCTTTAGGAACATAAAGAGCCCCAAGGAGAGCAATATTAATATCTCGCACGCTGTTAACGCTATGCCTGAAAGTATCGAGAGCCTAATTCCGCCAAATACCGCTACAAGCACGAAGATGAAGAGGATTATAGAGTTAACCTCGTGACCGGCGTACCGGAAGAAGGACTTGTTTATGTATGTCAGCGTCTCGTTCAGGTCTATCACCATGCCGGGCATTATCCCGAGCGGCGTATGATATATGTCATGGAAGGATTCCGAAGTGACGCCAAAGAATACAAGTTTATTTTTCAGCATAGATAGATCGCCCGCATCTTTCAGTACTTTCCATGCAGGGATAGAATTGAATTTATCAAGGGTCCCGTAAAACTTTATATAAGTAGCTCCTTCCTTTGAAAGAGGTACCGATACGGCTATATTTCCAGGAGGGCTGTTCATTAAGGATGCCGCCACCTTTAAAGAGAGAGAATAGTCTATGACGTCACCAGACTGAGAAAGGTAGTATGGCCTCATCCTTCTTATGGTGTTGTCGACGTCCCTGGGCTTATTGACGAATCCGAAATCCTTAAGGCTTAAAGCCAGCGCTTCATCCGGGATGACATATTTGCCGTCGTTGCCGAAGAAGGCCGCCGCATAGACATTTTTGGCTTCCTTTAGCGAGTCCATTAATACGGAATCCTCTAAAGGATCCACGCTCTTTCCGGCGAATACGAAATCGACGCAGATAGCGGCAGGGGCATTGGCGGAGATCTTCTTTATGATCTCGGCTATCACGCTTCTCGGCCAAGGCCATTGAATATTGACTTCTCTTAAAGAGCTGTCGTCAATGTTGATGAGAACTATATCCTGTCCGGCCTTCGGCAGGGGATTGAATTTAGAGCTCAAATAGAAGAATGAATCTATGATCTTAAGGTTGGCTATCTGGATGGGATTGAGCGGCGAGATCCAGGACGCATATACGACGCAGAGTATTATGCTGATACTTAATACACGGAATGCATTATTCTTTAGCATCGATCAATTATAGCATATTAAATATCAAAGACAAGGCCATATGACTCAGTTGATGAATAATTAAATAAATGTTGACAAATCATCAAATAAGCGATAAGATGACAGGCAGCTTCTAACCAGGTTAGACGATGAGGAACCTTCGATACTAACCTGGTTAGAAAAAAATAACGGAGGCCTTTATGATCAGAAGGATATTGGTTTTGGTGGTTTCTTTTCTTTTGGTGTTTAAGACGGCATCAGATGCACAGGAGGCGTGGGTAGCGAGGGACGGAGCGGTGAAGAGTGTGGAGCTGAAGACGGCTATCCTTAACAAAGATCTCCTCTTTATAGCGACAAAGAACGTCTTATATAAAGCAAGGGATGCTAAAGAGAGGTGGGAGAGCGTATTTACGATCCCGTCCGGAGGTAATAATGAGATAAATTGTATAGCGGGCAGGGGCAGGACCTTATTTGTCGGGACAAAACGCGGCCTATTCAGATCGGAAGATCAAGGTGCCAGCTGGAAGAACGTATTTAAGACCATATTGCCGGACAAAAACAACGTTACCTGTATAGAGCTATCTAAACACAACCGCAGCAAGATACTCATTGGGACGGAGAAGGGTATATTCTTGAGCGAGGACCTTGGCAATAAGTGGCAGAATATAAGCGGCGGCTTGAAAGATGCCCCGGTAAGGAGCCTGGCCTTGAATAGAGAGCTGATGTATGCCGCAACCGAGAGCGGTCTATACGTCTTAACGCCCGGCGTTGAGGGATGGCAACGAGCTTTTATTAGAAGCGCAAGCGAGAAGAGCGAAGCTGAAGAGCCTCAAGATCTCGATTACGAAGACGGCGAAAAGGATATGTCAATACGCTGTATCACGATAAATGACACGAGAGTATATATAGCCTACGACAGAGATATCCTGTATTCCGATGATGGCGCAAAGAGCTGGAACAATTTTTCAGGCGATGGCATAAAGGGCTCAATAAATTACATCCTGATATCTTCAAAAAATCAGAAGATGTATTGTGCCGCTACTAAGGGCGTCTTTGAATTTTCAGAGGAGGGCGGAAGGTGGCTTGAGCTATATAAAGGTATGGCAAAGCCGCTTACCGTAAATCGTCTGATATTCGCGGGTGAAGATGAAAAGGCTCTGCTTGCGGTGACCGACAAGGGCCTGCATTCTTTTGAAGGCGGCGATTTTCTGATCGATAAATACCCTGATATCGAAAGGAGCGTCAAGACGTTGAAGATAGTCCTTGATGGCGAGCCTACGTTCAAAGAGTTGCGTGAAGCGGCCATTAAGTATGCCGAGGTGAGCCCGGAAAAGATAAAGAGGTGGCGGCAAGAGAGCAAGGTGAGTGCGCTTCTGCCGAAAGTCTCATTTGGCGCCGACAGGAACACTACAGACCTCTGGCACTGGGAGACCGGGTCATCTACAAAGGCCGGGGATGATGTATTAATGCCCGGCAAAGAGAGCATAGACTGGGGCGCAACCGTAAGCTGGGAGCTCGGCAACCTCATCTGGAACGACGATCAGACCAACATAGATGTGCGCTCGCGCCTGATGGTCCAGCTCAGGAACGACATCCTCGATGACCTGCGACGAACGTATTATGAGCGTAAGAGGCTGCAATTTGAGCTCATGTCCAATCCGCCTAAAGATATGAATACGAAGTTCGAAAAGGAGCTGAGGCTTCAGGAGCTGACTCAAGGTATAGACGACCTTACGGGCAACTACTTTTCAGAGCATATAGGCAAAAAATCCGGATAACTTTTTGCTTGACATTAGTACCCTTATTTAAGTATAATCGTATCCGTAATTCAGGGTGAGGTTTCCCTCGGGGTACATTTCTTTAACGACTAATTCCCAACATAAAGACAAGTAATAATAGGATGACTTCTAACTAACCGCATGCCGCAAACCCTAAGCCCGTATCATGCCTAAAAAAAGACTCTTCTTAATAGACGGTAATTCATTCTGTTATAGGGCGTTTTATGCAATAAGGAGCCTGTCCAATTCCAAGGGGCAGCCTACCAATGCCGTATATGGATTCAATTCCATGCTTGGTAAGATAATAAAGGACGAAAAACCGGATATGTTGGCCGTGGCATTCGACCTAAAGGGCCCCACATTCAGGCATAAGAAGTTCGATGAATACAAGATCCACAGAAAACCGATGCCGGACGATCTGGTAAGCCAGATGTCCTATATAAAACAGCTGGTCCAGGCTCTCAACATTCCCTTATACGAAATGCAGGGTTACGAGGCTGATGATCTCCTCGCCACGCTCGCGAAGAAAGCGGAAGATAAAGACATAGAGACTTTCATAGTCACGGGAGATAAGGACGCGCTTCAGCTTGTGGATTCACATATAAAGGTCTACTCGACCCATAAAGAAGGTTTGATATATGACGCTCATAAAGTCAAAGAGATCTATGGCGTGGGGCCAGATAAAGTTACCGACATAATGGCGCTTATGGGGGACGCTACCGATAATATCCCTGGGGTCAAGGGGATAGGCGAAAAGTCCGCGATAGAACTTATAGGTGAGTTCGGGAGCCTCGATGGACTGTACAAGAATATAGATAAGGTGAAGAGTGACGCCAAGAAGAAGATCCTGACCGAGGGCAGGGAGAGCGCATACTTAAGCAAAGAGCTCGCAACCGTGGATATCGACGTTCCCATAGAAATAGATTTTAAAGAGCTTGAGTTTAAAGAACCCGACCAGACGAGGCTCTTGGAGCTATACAAGGAGCTCGAGTTCAAATCTCTTCTCAAGAGCCTGACGCCGGCCGTGAAGCTAAAGAGCGAATACGTACTCGTGTATACCGAAAAAGCTTTTAATGAATTGGTCGCGGGCTTGAAGAGATCCAAAGAGTTTGTCTTCGATACGGAGACCACGAGCGAGGATCCTGTGCTCGCGAGGTTAGCGGGCCTCTCATTTTCCTGGAAAGAGGGCGCGGCCTATTATGTGGGTGTAAGCGAGGATAAGAGCGAGAAGAAGAAGCTTGATGTCGATCTGGTGATCGGAAAAATAAAGGATATATTCGAGGACGAAGCGATAAAAAAGACCGGGCAGAACGTAAAGTACGATTATATAGTCCTGGCAAATTACGGTATTTACGTAAAGGGGATAATATTTGATACTATGGTGGCATCGTACCTCTTAAATCCGTCAAAGCCGAACCACGGCCTGGATGACATATCGTTCGAATACTTAAGCCATAAGATGACGACGTCTATACAGGACTTAATAGGAAAAGGCAAGTCTGCTATCACTATGGACAAGGTCGATGTCGAAATGGTCTCTGATTACTCATGTGAGGACAGCGATGTTACGTTCAGGCTCAAGAAGATACTGGAGAAAGATATCTCGCAGAAGAACCTCGATGAACTTCTCTATAAAGTTGAGATACCGCTGATAGAGGTCCTCGCCAAGATGGAGATGAGCGGCGTATCTATCGATAAAAAATATCTCGCCGGCCTATCTAAAGATATGGATGGCAAGCTCGATAAGTTGACCAAGAAGATATATGAATTGGCCGGAGAAGAGTTCAATATAAACTCACCTAAGCAGCTCTCCGTTATTCTCTTTGAGAAGATGAAGCTTCCCATAATAAGAAGGACCAAGACCGGGATATCTACGGATGAGGAGGTTTTGACCAAGCTGGCTTTAAGTCATCCGCTGCCTGAAAAGCTGCTGGAATACAGAGAATTGTCAAAACTAAAGTCCACGTACGTGGATTCGCTGCCGGATCTTATAAATCCGGCGACCAATAGAGTGCATACATCATATAATCAGACGGTCACGGCCACCGGCAGGCTTTCATCCAGCGGGCCGAATCTTCAGAATATACCGATAAGGACCGAAGAGGGAAAGAAGATACGAAAAGCTTTTATAGCATCAGATAAGGACCACCTTCTTTTGTCGGCAGACTATTCGCAGATAGAGCTCAGGATCTTGGGCCATCTATCAAGGGACGCAAATCTTTTAAAAGCATTTAAAGATGGCTCCGACATTCATGCCTATACGGCGAGCCTTGTCTTCGGAGTTAAAGAGCCCGATGTGACCCCTGAAATGCGGGGCATGGCGAAGACAGTTAATTTCGGTATTCTATACGGAATGAGTCCGTACGGTTTATCGCAAAGCCTGAAGATAGATGTTAATAAGGCCAAAGAGTTCATAGACTCTTATTTCGAAAGATACCCCGAGGTAAAGTTCTATCTCGAGGGCCTTATAGATGAGGCGCGCCAGAACGGTTTTGTCACTACGCTTCTCGGGAGGCGTAGGTATATCCCTGAGATAAATAGCACAGATATGCGCATGAGGCAGTTCGCCGAAAGGACGGCCATAAATACGCCTATTCAGGGTTCCGCGGCGGATATCATAAAGGTCGCCATGATCTCGATAGATGAAAGATTGTCAAAGAAGAAACTGGCGGCGAAGATGATAATGCAGGTGCATGACGAACTCGTATTTGACGTGCCGAAGGACGAATTAGAGGAAGTATACAGGATAGTAAAAGACGGAATGGAGAATATAATAAAACTAAATGTTCCGGTTGTGGCTCACGTGGAGGTGGGCGAGAACTGGCTCGAACAAGAACCGTATAAGGAGGGGTGATGGCAAAGTTAAAGGTGCTTTTGGCGTCGAGTGAGGTCGTTCCTTTCGCTAAGACCGGAGGGCTGGCGGATGTTGCGGGGAGCCTGCCGTTGGCTCTGGAGGAGCTCGGAGTGGATATAAGGGTCATAATGCCCAAGTATGCCTCGGTAAAAGTGGCGGGCAATTCCACCACCATAGGCAAGAACGTAAAGGTATATTTTGTAGAGAATGACGACTACTTTAACAGAAAAGAGCTTTATGGCGATAAGTTCGGGGACTACAAAGATAACCTCGACAGATTCGCCTTCTTCTCGCGCGAGATACTTGAGAGATGCAAGAAAGAGAAGTTCGCCCCCGATGTCATACATTGTAACGACTGGCAGACGGCTCTCGTTCCCGTATATTTAAATACGCTCTATAAGTACGACTCCTTCTTCGATAACACAAAAGTGCTATACACTATACATAACATGGCTTACCAGGGAGTATTCTCGAAAGAAGAGTTCCCCAAGATAGGCCTCGATTGGGTGCTATTCCATATAAACTATTTTGAGTTCTATGACAAGGTGAACCTCATGAAAGCGGGCCTCGTATATTCGGACGCCATAAGCACGGTCAGCCCCACCTACGCGAAAGAGATATTGACTAGTGAGTTCGGATGCGGCCTCGAGGGTGTATTGAAGACGCGCGAGAACGTATTGTCCGGTATTCTAAACGGTATAGATTACAACCTGTGGAGTCCCGAGAAAGATACCAAGATATTCAAAAAATATTCTATCGATACCCTGCAGGATAAGTATACAAATAAAGAGATGTTCCAAAAAGAGATGGGCCTGAAGGTCGATAGAAATATCCCTATGTTCGGTATGATATCACGCCTTGCGGACCAGAAGGGCGCTGATTTCGTAGCCGACATAATTGATAAGATGCTCAATATGAAGACGCAGTTCGTATTGCTTGGCACCGGCGACAACAAATATCATGTGCTATTTGAGAAGATAGCCAAGAAGTATCCCCAAAGCGCCTCCATAAGTCTAAAATTCGACGCCGTTCTGGCGCAGAAGATCTATGCATCGAGCGATATGTTCTTTGTGCCGTCTAGATATGAGCCGTGCGGCCTCAGCCAGATAATAAGCTTTAAATA